>NZ_SFBV01000270.1:0-11862 GCF_007095585.1 Microcystis sp. M_OC_Ca_00000000_C217Col | reverse complement strand
GTATCTGGAGTAGAGCGATTCCGTAGAGTTGGCTGTATAGTGATCGCTAACCTGATTTTAACAGATAGTGTCATTAATCTCTAGAGTAAGGGATTCCCTCTGTAGCCATGTTTTTGCTGGTTTTCTGCCCCGAAACAAGCTATAATGGTCTAAAGGTCAAATTTGAAAATTTTTGCCTCAAACCCTATCGGCGTAAGAACTTCAGGATTTTGTGTCCAGTAGTTCATTGGTATTGTATTGCTTGAACTCAGGCTCTGTAAGACTTTTAGCCATAGCTAGTATTTTTATACGGGGGAAGTCCAGTTATATTTAATTCCACCCACCCACTTAATAAGTAGTCATGCAAAATTAATTACCTGCCCGATCGAGCTAAAACCCTTACGGGGCAATGATCGTCATGTGTAAATAATTTTGCCTAGGTACTTAGAACTCATAATTACTGTATTGCTATAATTATCGATAATAGAAAATTGCCAGAGGTATAGCGGGCGATGCGGGTTATTAGTCGTAGGATACTGCGTAATTTTTGCGTTAACCATGCTGATTCTTGCGAACCTCTTTATGATTGGTAAGTACCTAAGCAAAATTAATTAGGTTAATTGATTAGTTCGCTCTAGAAAAAAACAATTAACAAAAATCGCTAAATGCCTTTCTATATAAGGGTTCCATCCCTTATAACTCCCGTCCATTGCATAACACAAACCGAAGAGCCATTAATTACACATCTAAGCTCTCAGCCGTCAGCCTTTTGCTGATGTGAGTAAACAGTGAACTGAAAACTCAAATCCGATCCCTAATAGCTGTATCCCGTCTCGGAGTCTCGGAGTCTCCTGTATCCCGTCTCGGAGTCTCGGAGTCTCGGAGTCTGGGAGTCTCGACTAGGAAATTAATTTTGCACGACTACTTATTTGTTTTTCAGCATTGCCTTTCACGATGCTCCTCTAAATCTCTAGCTTGATTTTCTCACCTTGAGTGTGTGACTGCTCACCTCTTTGTAATAAACCTACACCTGTCAGGGGGGTGTGGGGTAGTGGAGCATTTGGCTGAAATTTCCCTAAACCCCTAAATCCCTATCACCCTATCACCCTATCACCCGACTCCTGACTCCTGACTCCGCGAGAGATTAACTTGCTTGGGAGGAGACAAAACCCGATAACTCGCGAAAACGGATCTCATCGCGGTGGGGATCAGAGCGACTAACTTGCACTTGAAAGCGATCGCCTAAAGATACCGATCGCTCAAAACGATGGGGTAATTCTAACCCCAATTCCTCCAATAAAATTAAGCCTAAATTTTCCTCTTCCCGCAGCCAGCGTAAAACCAAAGCTTGCCAGACTTGATCTCCCTGTCGTCGCAAGAATTCCAAACTCCAATAACGATTAGTTTGCCGTTCCACTGAGGTGGCTTCCAGGGCCGAACTAGCGACACTATAGAGAATTTCCTGCATTCTATCCCGGGTAAAAGGCAGTTGATCGCCCCGAAGATGGGCTTTTAGTTGAAAATGGGTCAAAAGGTCAGTATAACGGCGAATTGGCGAAGTTACTTGGGAATAGGTATTCAATCCCAGACTAGCATGACGGTTAGGAATCGTCGTCATCTCACTGCGCGGCATACAGCGACGCAAGGCACAGGAACGCACCGGGCCCGCAGGTAGTAAAATTAACTCCTCATCAGGGGGTAATTCCGGTTGTGGTTGTCCGCGGAAAGGCACAGGTATCTCGTGTTCCTGACAGTAGCGACCGGCGATTTCTCCAGCTAAAATCATCATTTCCGCCACTAATTGCCGAGATGGGGAAACCTCCTGCAATTCTATGATAATTTCGTCGTTAGCCTTCACCTTAATGGATGATTCTGGCATTTGGATGTTAATCGATCCCTGAGATTTGCGCCATGCGTGGCGTTGTTTTGCCCAACGGTTGAGAATCTTCACTTCCGGTTCATGCTGCAGATCCAGATGTAACATTTCATCCACATCTTCGTAGGTGAGGCGATAGGTGGGTTTAATTGTACTAGGATGGATCCGATAATCGGCGATCGCCCCCGTTTCATCGAGGATTACCCCAAAACTCAAGGCGGGACAAAGTTTACCCTGTACCAAACTCATTGGACCGGCGGCCAACTCTAGGGGAAACATGGGAACCATTCCCGTGGGAAGATAGAGACTGGTACTGCGACGACGCGCTTCTAGGTCTAATTCATCATCGGGAAGCACTAAACGGCTAGGATCGGCAATATGAATCCAGAGACGATGACCACCATCCGCGAGAATTTCCACCGATAATCCGTCATCGATTTCCTCGGTACTTTCATCGTCGATAGTATAAATTTTTTGGTGGGTTAAATCGAGACGATTGTTGACATCCGCATCCGCAGGGGGATTGAGTAAATTAAGACGCGTCACATCAAGTACCTTTTTCGAGAATTGAACAGGGTAGGAACTGCGTCGCAGGAAAAGGTTTTCGTGACTACTCCACCATTTCAAATCGACTAACAATTCAAAAGCAGCCTCGGGGGTTTGGGAACGGCCCAGCAGCGAGAGTATGTCCATGGCTGCTGGATATTTTTGTTCGGGTTGGAGGATAAATTTTTCTAGAGATTCCAGACGAATTCGATCGCTTTCTGACCATTCTACCGTTTCACCGGCCAGGGCCTGTTGGAGACGTTGGAGAAATTGGCCTTTTTCCCGTTGACGCTGTTGTTCCACCTCTAGCTGGTGTTTGATTTCCTCTACCTGATTTTCCGAGCGGGCCTCGTAACCATCCCCTTTATTTTTAAAATAAACTTTATCATCACTCAAGAGACAATGGGCCGCATAGCAAAACTGCGGACTGCGATCGGAAAAGAGAATCTCGGCCATGGTTTCGGGAGTGACTAACTGATTTTCCCCGGCTAATAATTCCCAGGCCACTTCTAAACCACTAGGATCTAGATAGGGTTGGACTTCCCGCAGAAAATTTCCGATCTCTTTATAGTTGGATGGACCACCCTTGATAATGTAATCGAAGCGTTGGGGACGCAGTTTATGCGGGTTTCCCCCTTGATCGATGACGATCCAATCTTTTTTACCTTCTGGGCGATCGATCACCCCTAAGCGCCTTTCTCCTTGGACTCGAAATTCTACCAGCGTTCCCTTTTCCACTGCTTCCCCTTACTGCCTATCTATTTTGTCTATTTTCTATCATCCTCGATCGATTACTCGATCGGCAAGAGCAATCATCAATCCCCACCCACTAGATAGGTATAGCGTCGCAAACTGCGTTCATAATCCTGTAGTAGTAATTGGGATTCTTCCACCGTCATGCGATTTTCCTGCAAAGCTTGTTCACAACGAAGACGAATTCTTTCTAACAGGTCTTCCGCAGAATACTGCACATAACTTAATACTTCCGTGATCGTATCTCCTTTGACTAGATACTCGATATCGTATCCCTTGGGACTCATCTGAATATGTACCACGTTAGTATCGCCAAAAAGATTATGTAAATTGCCCATAATCTCTTGATAAGCACCCACCAGAAACATTCCTAGATAATAGGGTTCTGGAGAATGTTTCCCGTTTTTGTACTCCAACGGATGCAATTCTAAAACTGATTTTATGTCCCCGCGCAAATCGATAAACTGGGCAATTTTCCCGTCACTATCACAGGTTAAATCGGCGAGAATCCCTCTTTGGGTAGGTTCTCGATCGAGACGATGGATCGGCATAATTGGAAATAGTTGATCGATCGCCCAACTATCGGGAACTGACTGAAAAACCGAGAGATTGGCATAATAAATTGAGGCCATAATTTGCTCTAAGTCTTCCAAGTCATCGGGAACATAATCCTCTTGTCGGGCCACTTGCAGAATTTTGTGACAACAAGCCCAGTACAATTGTTCGGCTCTAGCTCGTTCCTTGAGACTGAGATAACCGAAATTAAACAGACTAATCGCCTCCTCTTTGAACTGTCCCGCATCGTGATAAGCTTCCTGATAATTGCGCTCATCGATACCCGTGTAGGTTTCCCAGAGATTACGGAGGATGAGATGTTCTTTCCCATTGCTGGGATCGGGGGGATTTTGGGGAACCTCACTACTTCCCAAGATATCAAAGACTAACACCGATTGATGAGAAGCGATCGCCCGGCCACTTTCACTGATGAGAATTGGGGGTGAAATCTGGGCATCTTCACAAGCTTCCTTGACCTCAGCCACGATATCATTGGCATAATTCTGCATATTGTAGTTTTTTGAGGCGTAGAAGTTAGTTTTTGAGCCATCGTAATCGACCCCTAAACCACCCCCCACATCGAGATAGGTCATATTTGCCCCTAATTTCGCTAATTCCACATAAATCTGACTAGCTTCGCGAATGGCATCTTTAATGACGCTAATAGCGGAGATTTGCGACCCAATATGATAGTGCAGCAGTTGCAGACAATCTAACATCCCCGCTTGTTCTAATTCCGTCACCACCGTTAGGATTTCCGGGACGGTTAAACCGAATTTTGCCCGGTCTCCGGTGGAACATCCCCAACGGCCCACCCCTTTTGTCCCCAGTTTCGCACGCACTCCCAAATGAGGGGCAACTCCTAACTGACGACTGACCCGCAGGGTTAAATATAATTCTTCCAATTGTTCGATGACAATCAAAGGCCGATGACCGAGACGAGTGGTCAAAAGAGCGGTTTCGATGTATTCTTTGTCCTTATAGCCGTTACAAATTAGCAATGGTTGTGTTTTGTCATTTTTGCCGTTTAAGGCAGGTTCTAGGGTAGCTAAAGCAATCATTAGCTCAGGTTTTGAACCAGCCTCAAGCCCAAATTGATAGGGTTTACCAAAACGCACTAAAGACTCGACGATGTGACGGTGTTGATTGCACTTGATCGGATAGACACCGCGATAGACATTGGGATAATTATAACGGGCGATCGCTCGGCTAAAACAGGCATTCAGGCGCTCGATCCGATCCTCAAGGATGTCACTAAACCGAATTAACAGGGGTAAACCGATATTACGCCGCTTAATCGCCGAAACTAACTCGTATAAGTCCAAAGAACCGCCCCTTTCTCCCTGAGGCGAGACGGTAATATTTCCTGCGGCATTGATCGAGAAATAGGGTTCTCCCCAGCCTTGGATGCGATAGAGATTTTCGCTATCTTCGATCGACCAATGTTTAACGGGGGCAACTTTTTCGAGGTTGTTACCGTCAGAAGGGGCCAGATCCACTGGAGATAATTGCTTTTCTTGTTTCTTAAGTTGAGTTTTACCCGCCATTGTCTATCGATCGCTCCGTGTGAGACTCCGATCTTCTATCTTAAGTCAGACTTCCTGTCTGCGACCAAGATTCCGATCGTGATAGAATTTACTAGCCGTTAGGAGGCAGGATTCAGGAGACAGGAGATAGGAGATAGGAGATTATTTGTATTTTCTCCCCATCCCCCATCACCCTAGGGTTGATTCATAGTAGGGTTGATTCATGAATCAACCCTACCCATCACCCCGTTCCCCTGTTCCCTGCTACCAAAAATTTTATAGTGAACCGCTTATGCAATTATTAGACTCAAAAGGACGTTTATTCGGTAAATTTAGCTTGCTTGATATTGGAGCGGCCTTAGTAATTTTATTGACAATTATCGGTATTTTTGTTGTACCGGGGACAAGTGGTAAAAGTACGATCGCTAAAGTTACCAAAGAACCCATAGAAGTGGATGTTATTGTCCGGGGTTTAAGTGTTCTCAATCCCAATGCTTTGATTAATCAATTCAATACCGAGAAGAAAACTAATATTGTTATTCGTAATCAACCGGCCGGTCAAGTGGATATAAAAAATGTTAAACCTTTATCGAGAAATGTCTTAGTTCCGCAGCCGGATGGTAGTGTAAAAGTCCTACCCGATCCCCGCACAGAAAACTATTCTCAAGATATGATTATGACTCTCAGTGGTCAAGCGGAAGTTACCGATACCGGTGCGGTTGTTGGCGGTCAAAAGGTGAAAATTGGCACTTTAATCGAGTTGGAAGGAGATAATTATAATTTCAACACCAGTGTTATCGATGTCCGTTTACCAAAAAGGTCTTAAACAGTGATCAGTGAGCAGTAATCAGTGAGCAGTAATCAGTGAGCAGTAATCATTGACCAGTAATCATTGACCAGTAATCAGTGAAAAGACAGTAGGAAACTTCCATGTAACAGATAGGGGGGCATAAATCGACTAAATCCTTATCTGGCAAGAGACTTAATTGATTAGTTCGCTCTAGAGCAAAAACAATTGACAAAAATCGCTAAATGCCTTTCTCTATAAGGGTTCCATACCTTATAACCCCCGTCCATTGCATAACACAAACCGAAGAGCCTAACTTACCCACTGATAACTGATAACTTACCCACTGATAACTGATAACTGATAACTGATAAGAGGATTAACTGCTATTTATACACCGCCTTTAGCTCGTTTGATCGAGCAGTTACAAAAATTACCCGGGGTGGGACCCAAAAGCGCCCAACGTCTGGCCTTGTATATTCTCAAACGACCGGAACAGGATGCGATCGAATTGGCCCAGGCGATCGTAGCAGCGAAAAAACAAGTAGGATTATGTCAGGTTTGTTTTCATCTTTCGGCCGAACCGATTTGTGAAATTTGCCGCAATCCTAACCGGGAAACGGGGACTATCTGTGTGGTAGCTGATTCCAGAGATGTGATTGCTTTGGAGAAAACTAGGGAATATTCGGGCAAATATCACGTTTTGGGCGGTGTTATCTCACCTATGGATGGAATTGGACCGGATCAATTAAATATACAGTCTTTAGTCACCAGAGTCAGCCAGAAAAAAATTCAGGAAGTTATCTTAGCTATCAGTCCCAGTGTCGAAGGGGAAACCACGACTTTGTATATCGGGGGTTTACTGAAACCCTTCACTAAAGTTACCCGTATCGCTTTCGGGTTGCCCATGGGCGGCGATCTGGAATACGCTGATGAAGTAACTTTAGCGAGAGCTTTAGAAGGTCGTCGGGAATTGTAAAATCTCGCCAAGGTTGGGATTAAGTAGGGCTTGCTGAATAAATGTGAAATGTAGGCAAGGTAAGGGTTTTGTGGCTTTTCTCGTGAAACAGGTGCAAGATTTTGAGAGAATCGTGCTTCAACACCCTGCGTCTTCATCGGCCCGCGTCCTGTAGGGGCGAAGCATTCGGGCAATAACCTATCGGTGAAACCGGAGATTTTCTATCCGAATGCTTCGCCCGTACTTTTTGCCGCAAACCCTAAGTAGGGAGGCACAATTATTTGTAGGATGGGTTAGCGGTAGTGTAAACTATGCGGGCGTTGGGTTTCATGCTTCAACCCAACCTACGTTCATCTTATATTTAATTCCACCCACCTACTTAGACATTATTGAGGACAATTATTCGGCCCGACTACTCAAAGGGTTATTGAGATTGCCAGTGCCAGGACGTTTGACACTATGGGATTGTAGGAGTGAGATCGCCTGTTGGTACTGGGGATCATCCTTAGTTCCCAGCAAAGAAGGATCATCGCGGAAGCGCAGCTGTTGTTCCCGGGTTAACTCGATCTGCACATCGGGTTTAATGCCTTTTTTGTAGATATTTTCGCCGTTGGGGGGATAATAACGGGCAATTGTCACCGCTAAACCAGAACCGTCGGAGAGGGTGTGTACCGATTGGACGGTACTCTTGCCATAGGTCGATGTACCTACTAAAGTCGCCCGGCCATTTTCTTTTAGCGCTCCAGCGAGGATTTCGCTGGCACTCGCTGAACCTTTATTAACCAAGACTACTAGGGGTAAATCGGTAATAGCGGTGTTATTGGCGATAAATTGACGATCTCCGCCCCGTCGATCGATGGTGCTAACGATTTTGCCCTGTTTCATCCACATACGAGCGATATCGACACTAGCAAATAGTAACCCGCCGGGGTTGCCCCGTAGATCGAGAACATAGCCGGATATCTGTTGTTGACTTAATTCCTCGATCGCCTGTTTCATTTGTTCGGCTGCGTGGGAACTAAATTCATCCAGTTTGATATAACCAACTTTCACCCCACCTTCCTGTTTAAGGGTATAGCTAACGGAGGGGATTTCGATATCTACCCGGGTCAAAGTCACTTCAAATACCCCTTGATTGGGACGGGCAAGCTGTAAACTAACGCTAGTACCCACTTCTCCCTGTAGTGCCTCCATTGCCTGTTCTAGGGTCATTAAAGCGGTGGGTTTGCCATTAATTCTGATCAGGCGATCGCCGCTTTTCACTCCCGCTTCCTTGGCGGGGGATTTTTTCACCGTATCGACAACAACCAGATCGCTAGTGCGTTTATCGAGAGCTAAACGTACCCCAATTCCCGATAATTCTCCGGAAGTTTGACTGGTGAGGACAGAAAATTCCCTAGGAGTTAAAAAACGGGTATAAGTATCACCCAATTCCTTTAAAGCTTCGCGGATTGCTGTGTAAGCTTGTTGGGGATTAGTATAATTTCTGCTTAACAATTCTTGACGTTTTTTTTGCCAGTCAATTTGATGAAAACCACGATCTACAAATTCATTATTAACAATTTGCCAAACTTGGTCGATGACTGCTTTCGGGTTATCTTCTAAGGGTTTTTCCCCTTTGGCTGCGGGGGTGAGGACCATCAGGGAACTAACTGCTAGGGTAGCGATCGCACCTCCAGATAGGAGTTTCTGCACGGAAACGAACGAGGGACGCGACTGGTTCATAAAGACAAAGCCAAAATAAGATTGACGTTTCAATAAAGCCATTCAAAAAGCGGGAGCATTTTGCCTTCGAGGGAGGTGAGGAGCAGTGTTAACTACGACTTTCGTATAGATAAGGGAGTTCCTTGTCTGGCTCTAATATCCACTATAATTCTAGTTCTATAAAATCGAGCAATATCTGACGATGAATTTTTCCTAAAGGACGAGTCTGATTAATCTTCTGGGAATAGTATTCCCCTTGAAGGATGGCAGCCGGAGGTAATAATGCTAAATCTTGCCCTTCCGTTTGCACTAATTTTTCTAATTCCACGGTCAGGGGTACATGATAAAGATAACGAGAGAGATTATCATCGTTGTAAGAGCGAAAATAGCGTAAACTAGGGGCTTCGTAGTTAATTTCTTCTTTTAACTCTCGTTTTAACCCTATTTCTGGACTTTCACCCGCTTCCAAGTGACCACCAAATAAACCCCACACCCCCGGATAGAGAATCGTCGGGATGTCGTCGCGCAACTGCATTAAAAAGCGACCGTCCTGTTCTAAAATCGCCAAAGCAACAAATATCATCAGTTATCAGTTATCAGTTATCAGTTATCAGTTATCAGTTATCAGTTATCAGTTATCAGTTATCAGTTATCAGTTATCAGTTATCGGTTATCGGTTATCGGTTATCGGTTATCGGTTATCGGTTTTTGGTATTTTCTTGGCAGGTTTTTAGAATAGCCCAAAGCATTTTCCCAATTTCCTCCGCGTCATCATTAATACTTTGAAAGGCTCTTTCCTCTATGTAATTCGTGTCTTTCAATAGAGACAGCCAATACTTTGTTTCTAGACATTCTTTATAAGCTATTGACATTTTAGCTCGAAAATCAGCTTGAGAAATAGCTCCATTAGCCTCGGCAATGTTAGCCCCGATTGAAGTGCCACTCCTTAATAGCTGTTTTGACAAAATATATTCTTGTTTAGTTTCACACAAATATTTATAGCCTTTAACAATCCTAATGGCAAATTTATAAGCTTTGTCATAAACTTTACTCTCCATCTGTTTACCCCGCTACTGATTACTGATTACTGATTACTATTTCTCGTTTTGTTTATGGGGTAAAAAGAAAGCATCGAGGGGATCTGGGACGGGTTTAATCACTGCGGGGGGATTGGGTTTAACGGGGGTAACGACGGGAGTTTCTGGGGGTTTTGTTGCGGTTGCGGTGGGAATTGTCACCTGTCGGGGATTTTCCAGGGGTTTAGTTGAGACTGGGGGAGAATTATTTTCTGGGGGTTTAACTTCTGAGGTGGGGGAAGGTTTAATTTCTGGGGACGGGGAAGGAGTGGGAACCGAATTAACAGCTACTGCATCCATCTGTTCTAATTCCACCACATACACCTCGTTAACGGTTTGGGAACCTTGGGGAATAGCTTCAAAGTCAATTTTGCCCTTAATGACGATTTCTTCGCCTTGACGGGGTAATTTATTGCTATTGGTGCGAATCCAAATCTTACCGGACCCATCCTGCAAAAGATAGGCTCCTCCCGCTAAAAAAGGGGCATAATTGCTGACAGTTCCCCTAAGATAAACTAAAGCGCCTTTTGGTTTTTCCTGTAATTGCTCGATCGCTGTTAGGGGAGGATCACCGATGTAGGGAACGGCAATACCGAGGTCAGCAAGGGTACTACAACCGAATAACCCTAGCAATAATAATAAACTGCTGATGCGCCCTACACGAGTCTGGATAGACATTCTTGCTTTAACCTTAACGAGTGCGATTAGCCAATCTTTTTGACCATAGAATAGATCCGAAAGATTTTTGTTCTCGGTATTATCATAGAATGTCCGTAACTACTTGCCAAATTCTCGACGGGAAAGCCTTAGCTCAAAAAATCCAGCTTGGTCTAGGAGAGCGCATCCAGACGCTAAAATCTTCAATGGGAAGACCTCCGGGGTTAGCGGTGTTGATGGTGGGGGATAATCCTGCTAGTGCCGTTTATGTACGCAATAAGGAGAAAGCTTGTACTAAAATCGGCATGGCCTCTTTTGGTCGTCATTTTCCTACCGATACAAGTGAACTAGAAATTTTAGCGGAAATTGTCCGTCTCAATCAAGATGAGCGGGTGGACGGGATTTTAATTCAATTACCCTTACCTAAGCATTTAGACGCGGTTTCCCTTCTCTACCAAATTGACCCGAAAAAAGATGCTGATGGTTTACATCCTCTCAATTTAGGCGGTTTAGTGCGGGGTGATGACTGTATCCGCAGTTGTACTCCTGCGGGGGTCATGGCACTGCTGAAAGAATATAATATTCCCATAGCCGGTAAGCACGCGGTGGTGGTGGGTCGCAGTATTCTAGTGGGGAAACCTTTAGCTTTAATGTTATTGGAGGAAAACGCTACGGTAACTATTGCTCACTCGCGCACGGAAAATCTGGCAGAAATAACCAGAAGTGCCGATATTTTAGTACCTGCGGTCGGTAAAGCGAATTTAATCACCCCGGATATGGTAAAACCTGATGCGGTGGTGGTGGATGTGGGGATTAATCGTGTCGCTGACCGTTTGGTGGGAGATGTGGACTATGCGGGGGTTTTAGAAGTGGCTAGTTATCTTACTCCTGTCCCCGGGGGTGTCGGTCCGATGACGGTGGCAATGTTATTAAAAAATACCTTGTTAAGTTACGAACGCAAGTTATAAATCCGCAGCTACCAGCTATCAGCTATTCAGCGATTCTACCGATACAATTTTGTCAATCTAGCAAGTGGGGATTTTTACGGGGAAACTCTCTTTTAAAATTGGGCTTTACTTTTGATTTTATTACTCAATCCAAGCTTTTGGGGGGTTCTACCCCCCAAACCCCCCGTTGGGGGCGTGGCGCCGCCCCCAAACCCCCCGCGCATTAGTTTTTCGGTGGGATGCTTACAGGCAGCCGCTGACGCATCTGTAATAATTTAAGCGTCACTGATAATTGCTGATTGTCGGTATTTCTGCAAATGTGAGATGCACCTACTTGATTTTTTTTAACTATGTTGGTAGGATTTTACAAAACTGGATAGACTATACTTTGCACGGCTACAACTTGCATTTTTTACTCAAGGACAATAATATAGTTTAAGAGTCATAATTAGAAGCAAAGCACTCATTAAAAACATGATTAACCTAGAATTCACGGAA
>NZ_SFBV01000027.1:0-8315 GCF_007095585.1 Microcystis sp. M_OC_Ca_00000000_C217Col | reverse complement strand
TCTTGTTTTAATTCTCCATGTACGCGGTCTTTAAAAGCCTCTATTTCGTTCCAAGACACGATTAAGAGTGGCTTTTAGGCTAAGTATAATTACTCATCGCGTAAGTGAGATGCTCCCCGATAATCGATAATCTTCCTTGTGAAGATTTACGGACTATCAACCAACTCTGGCTACACTATAGTCAGGGTAAGTTTGGCTTCAGTGTCCAGAAAGACATCTATGAGAGTCTCGGCGGTACATCTTTGCAAAGAAATCTTGAGAGTCTCAAGAGAAGTGAGGGGTGGAGAAGTGCATCGGATAAAGAATTGTATGAGTTCGACTATAATCATCGGATTTTGGAGAAGTTCGCTTATCGCGTCGGCTGGAGGAGGGAGAATTGGGAATACCCAGATACCTTTACCTTTAATTTAATGACAGCACCCCAAGGGCACCTCCCTTTTTCTCATTGTTTTGATGTTGGGGTTAACGCAGTGCATAAAGTTGCCAAAAGACTTGTGACCTGTAGTACAATTCGTTGAATAGAAAACAACATTGATAATGGAGATGGTGCGTTGCGGCGGATTATAAATTTGTTTTTTTTTGACAGAATTAGTGGCCGCCTAACGCACCCTACAAGATCTACTTTCTATTACTCCTCTAAACAATAATTCAAGATGAGAATGTCGAACATTGTAAAAACCAGCTTACTCAGTTTAACAATTTATAGCTTGATCAACCTTTTCTCCATAAAAACACAAGCAGAAATAGGCGATCCGAATGGTTCCAATAATCAACCCCAAACAGGCTGGACACTATGGCAACGTTGGGATAAATTAACCGATGCAAATATAGATTTCGGTTTCTCCAATATGGACTTAGGAGCAGGACTAGAATTACAGCAATTATGTTTTGGCGAAGTTGACACCCCCAATGCAGAGAAGAAACAACAAGAAACCTACTGGTGGAGATTAGATAATGACATCAATCAAATAGGTTCGGGAAACATACAATATGGCTGTTGGATAAATGGTCAATTCAAAGGCACTAATACTGTTACTGCCTATAACACCTCTTTAGGAACTGTTCCTTGCTTGCGCGTTAATAGTTCCGTGAAAAATGGCTTAATAATTTATGAAGACTCTACCACTAATTCCCGTCATTTAGGCATCGTTAAAAGTGGACAAATTGTTCAAGGGGAATCATTTCCTTTAATGATCTTTACCACCAATGATAATCTGAACTGGGTGGCCATAAAATCACCACAAGAAGGCTGGATATTAACGGGTAAAACCGGCATCAATGAAAATGTTTCTTTATGTAAAAACTAAAAACTTAACCTACGGAAAAATTGGGTTTATAGCTCCTAATCAAGAATTGAAAAATAACTTCTTATACCATTTTTCTTTATTGGTGGCAAGTATATTACTCTTTTCTTCTTTTCTGGGAGAGGGATTGGGGGTGAGGGTAATTAACCATCTCTGCCATTACTTTTGAAAAATGGTATTAGGTATCCCCCCTACCTCCTCTTTCAAAGGGGGAAACCGAAGGCGAGGGGATTGCGTAAACCGTCCTCTATTCCTTCAACCACGCCAAAAATCTCTCTACTCGTGCTTAGAAATTAATTGAATGGAAACATCCTTTCCCTAGCTGAAATACTATCGGTCTTAGAGTCGTTTCTAGCGTTGGGTTTCATGCTTCAACCCAACCTACTTTGAAGCGCACCGCACCACAGGAGGAGTGTAAAGTCAACTATTTTGGCGAAAATTAATCTTTTTTACATTTATTTAGGGATAATGGCAGTTAGTTACTGTAAGGAGGGGCGGTAATTTTTCCCGTGTCAATATCAAAATTAGGAGAAAGTGGCCTAATATATATATGAGGGTGCTTATTTCCTATTAAAAACCGCCAACAACCCAATGAAAACTTTAAATCAGAATCCCTGGCAAGTAGAGGGAGGAGAAACCCTGCCCCTACTTTACGAAATTGATCAACATCTTTGGTTAGAGGAAACAATAAAAATCCTCAAGGAAAATCGCTTAGATGAATTAGATATAATCCATTTAATTGAGGAATTAGAAAGCTTGAGTAAAAGAGATAAAAACCGAGTCAGTAGCTTACTTGAACAAGTAATCAGGCATTTATTACTTTTACAATATTGGACAACAGAAGCAGAAATAAATGGGAATCATTGGCGAGCGGAAATTATCAGGTTTCGCACGCAATTAAGAAAATCTTTAACAGCAAATTTACAGAATTATTTAGCTGAGGAATTACCGATAATCTATCAGGATGCTTTCGATTATGTTCAACAAAAAACTGGTTTTTTTGGCGATTTTCCCTCAGAATGCCCTTACAGTTTAGAACAGTTATTAGATAAAAATTGGTTCAACTGTGAAGATTAGACATTAAAAATGATAAAATTATCAAGGAAAGCCGTTCTCAAACGATGGGTTTTTTAACCGAAATTTGCGATAATAAGATGCGCTTAAATTATCCACTGGGCATCAATGCAGATTTTTAGTTCTTTTGTCTCATCTACGGCGACTTTTGCCGAATTATCCCTAGAAGCGGCTAAGGCCCCTGTTGATACCCTCACCGGTTGGTCATTAGAGGATCGCGATCCGCAAGTGATCGAAAAATTTGTCCCCCTTCTGGATTGGTTTTATCACCATTATTTTCGCGTCGAAACCGATGGTTGGGAAAATATTCCCCCCTCAGGACAAGTATTATTCATCGGCTCCCATAACGGCGGTTTAGCGGCTCCCGATATGTTTATGATGATGTATGATTGGTTTCAACGCTTTGGCAGCGATCGCTTAGTCTATGGTTTGATGGATTCGCGAGTCTGGCGATTTTTCCCACCCCAAGCTAGTCTAGCGACCCAAATGGGGGCCGTTCACGCACATCCGAAAATGGCGATCGCCGCTTTGGATAGTGGCGCTAGTGTCCTAATTTATCCCGGAGGTGCTACGGATGTTTTCCGTCCCCACAGTTTAAGAAATAAAATTCATTTTGCCGGTAATCAAGCTTTTGTTAAACTAGCTTTACAGTACGAAGTGCCGATTATTCCCGCCATTTCCCACGGCGCTCACTCGACTCTGTTTGTCCTCGACGATATTTATCCTCAATTAAAAGAATTGCATAAACAGGGTATGCCTTGGCCTTTCGGTATTGACCCCGGGACCTGTCCCATCTATTTCGGTTTACCCTGGGGACTAGCTATCGGTCCCTTGCCGAATATTCCCTTACCCGTACCGATACATACCCGGGTTTGTCCCCCAATTATTTTTGAACGTTACGGCAAAAAAGCGGCCCGGGACCGCCGTTATGTACGCGAATGTTATGAGAAAGTCTGTTATTTGATGCAGCAACAACTCGATCAATTAGTGGCGGCCAATTCTCCCTGATACTATACAGGAAAGTGGGGACAGAGCGATTGCGCTTGAGGATTGCTGCGGTCAGATTAACCCGCTTGTGAGATAATGAAGTGTTTTGAGCAAAGTTATCAGTACAAAGTTTTCTCTTGAGATTTGACGATTATTTGGGGAATGCAGAAAATTATGAAACTATTACCCGCAGAATGCCAGCATTTACAAGACAAAGTAGCCATAGTAACCGGGGCCTCGCGAGGGATCGGCAAAGCGATCGCATTGGAATTAGCCAGCCAGGGTGCTACTGTAGTGGTGAACTATGCTAAATCTAGCAGTGCTGCCGATGCCGTTGTCGAAGAAATTACCGCGGCCGGGGGAAAGGCCATAGCACTACAAGCAGATGTGGCTAAAAGCGAAGAAGTGGATAATTTAGTGGACAGTACCAAGGAAAAATTCGGTCATATTGATGTCTTAGTTAATAATGCTGGTATTACCCGGGATACCCTAATGTTAAGAATGAAATTAGAAGACTGGCAAGCGGTCATCGATCTCAATTTAACCGGGGTTTTTCTCTGCACTCGTGCCGTCGGTAAATTGATGTTAAAACAGAAAAGCGGCCGCATAATTAACATCACTTCTGTATCCGGTTTGATGGGTAATCCGGGTCAATCTAATTACAGCGCCGCTAAAGCCGGTGTTATCGGTTTAACGAAAACTTTAGCCAAGGAATTTGCCAGTCGAGGCATCACTGTTAATGCCGTGGCCCCCGGCTTTATTGAAACTGATATGACTCATGACCTCAAAGCAGATGAAATTCTCAAATATATCCCCCTCTCCCGTTACGGAAAACCGGAAGAAGTCGCCGGGATGGTGCGTTTTTTAGCCGCCGATCCCGCCGCTATTTATATCACTGGTCAAGTCTTTAACGTCGATGGTGGTATGGTTATGGCTTAATTCAGTTATCAGTTATCAGTTATCAGTTATCAGTTATCAGTTATCAGTTATCAGTTATCAGTGATCAGTGATCAGTTATCAGTTATCAGTTATCAGTTATCAGTGATCAGTGATCAGTTATCAGTTATCAGTTATCAGTTATCAGTTATCAGATTAAAGTGATAAGTTTTAGGTTTTAAATGATATTATTCACCGAGCAGTTATCAGTGATTAGTTATCAGATTAAATTTTTAAGTTTTAAGCTTTAAATGATATTATTCACCGATCAATCTTCACTAATTACTGTTTACTGTTCACTGATTACTGCTCACTGATTACTGCTCACTGATTACTGATTACTGTTCACTGATTACTGAAAATGACTTACTGTTTAGGAATTATCAATCGTTTTGGCATTGTTATGGGGGCAGATTCTCGCACGAATGCGGGAGTCGATTATATCTCGGCCTATCGGAAATTATTTGACTTTTCGGTGTCGGGAGAAAGGGTAATTATGGTCTGCACATCGGGGAATTTATCGATTAGCCAAGGAGTGATTCACGAACTAAAAAGAGATCTGCACAATCAAGAGGATAAAAGTCTTCATTCTCTGAATCATCTCTACGATATAGCCCACTATATCGGTGATAAAAGTCGTCAAGTACAAGCTAGGGAAAGGACTTGGCTAGAAAAAGATAATATTGATTTTCAATGTAACTTTATTCTTGGGGGACAAATTAAAGGAGAAGAACCGCAATTATTCCTGATTTATCCCCAGGGAAATCATATTCAAGCCACCAAAGAAACGCCCTTTTTACAGATAGGTGAAACTAAATACGGTAAACCGATTCTTGATCGCACCATTACCTATGATACACCCCTAGAGGAAATGGCCAAATGTGCCTTACTTTCGATCGATTCGACCATGAAATCGAATATTTCCGTCGGTCCACCTATCTATTTGAGTATGTATGAAGCTAATAGCCTAAGCCTACGTCATAAGTTACAATTGCGTTTGGGAGATCCCTACCTAGCTAAAATGCGGAAACTCTGGGAAGATTACGTCCGGCAAGCTTTCGAGGCTATGCCCAATGTGGAATGGCATTATACCGATGAAGATCCCAAAGAAGATATCATAATAGATTAAGTAACTCTTTGTGAATTAACTTTACAACTCGATGATCATTGTTACCTTGATGTTGGCAGGTAGTCTAGCTTGGTTTTTTAGCACCCTGGCTGGTGGGGGTAGTCCCCTGATTCTACTCCCCGTTTTAGGTTGGTTTCTCGATGCTGCCGTCATTCCTCCAGTTTTAACCACGGGGATGCTACTCGGTAACGTCCAACGCATGGGAATGTATTGGCGCGCCATTGACTGGCCCTCGACGGCGTGGTATCTACCTGGGGCAATTATGGGATCTACCCTCGGTGCTTTTGTCTTTGCCCATTTACAATTCAAATGGTTGCCGCTAGTTTTGGGAATCTTTCTGGTTTTATCCTCGCTTAAACAATTATTTCCCCAACAAGAAAATCCTTTTTTTGAGATTAAAACTTGGTATTTTATGCCCTCGGGATTTATCTACGCTTTCTTGTCAGGATTAGTCGGTAGTACCGGCCCGATGATGAACCTGTTTTATATTAACTATGGGCTAGTTAAAGAACCAATGGTGGCAACGAAATCCGTTCACATGGTCGTAGTTCATGTGGCGAAATTAATCGCCTACGCAGCCTTTGGAGTTTTACATCTGCCTTTTCTCGGTTACGGTTTATTGTTAGGATTAGCGGCCTGGCCGGGCAATTGGTTAGGACAAAAAGTTTTAGAAAGAATGAGTCCCCAGCAATTTAAACAAGCAGTGATGTTATTCGTTTCAATGAGTGGCCTATTGATGATCTGGCGAGAACGGGGCATCGTCTTTTAAAATTTTGCTGACAAGGGGACAAATTTTGCTAAAATACTAGATGAAGGTGATTTGTACTAGCTTTGTGTAATACGCCGATAACCGTTAAATTTGCTCCTTGATTAACCCCGCAGCTGAAAATGACAGAAACCGCCAATTTTACCCTCGAACAAGGTTTAGAACGCTACCAACAGGGAGAAAGCGCCGCCAGTTTATTGCCGGAATTTAAACAATTAAGCGATCGCAGTCCGAAAAATGCCGCCGTTTGGTCCTGTTTAGCTTGGTTATATATGCTCACCGATAAACCGGAATTAGCCCTAAAAGCCGCCCAAAAAGCCGTTAAACTCGATAAAGTTTCCCCCCAAAACCGGATCAATTTGGTTTTAGCTATGTTAGAAACCAAAACCGCCGGAGTTAGAGAACATATCGAACTGGTGCAACAATTAGTTAGTTTAAACAAAGAAGTTCGCCAAGAAGTGGATGAAAATATCGCTGATGGTTTGGCTAGAAAACCCGATTGGAAAAGTTTAGAACGCGTCAAAGCTTGGTTAAATGAATAAGAATATGGAATTATCAAAACAGTTATTACTCGGCTTAAAAGCCAATGATTTTCGGCATCCCATCGACCTAGAGGCCACTAACTCCCTTAAACAGTTGCCTGGGTTAGATATAGCCGTGAGAAGTTTGTTAGGTTCCGTCGCTGAGGAATTCTTTTACTTAAATAATATTGCTGCTAGTGTTTTGGTGGGGGAAAAACAATTACCCGACCTGCATAATCTCCTCCTAGAAGCTTGCCGAATTCTCGACTTAGAACCACCTCAATTATACATTCAACAAAACCCCGTTCCTAACGCCTATACCTTCGCCATGCGCGGCAAAAAACCGTTTATGGTGATGCACACTTCCCTAATTGAAATGCTGACTCCCGCAGAAATTCAAGCGGTAATCGCCCACGAATTAGGACATCTCAAATGTGAACACGGCGTTTATCTGACTTTAGCCAATATTATGGTCCTAGCGGCGGGATTACTGCCCAATTGGGGGACAATGTTAGCACGATCCCTACAGGAGAGAATGTTAGCATGGGTGCGCTGCGCCGAGTTTAGTTGCGATCGAGCGGCTTTATTGGCAGTTCAAGACCCAAAAATCGTCATGTCGGTGTTAATGAAGTTAGCCGGAGGTTCCCCCAGTCTGGCACCTTTATTAAATTTAGAGGCTTTTATCGATCAGGCCAAGTCCTACGATGCCGTCAGCGCCTCGGAAATGGGCGAAATGTTAAAGGGTTTGCAAACTCAACAGTTAACCCATCCCCTCCCCGTCCTGCGCGCGCGAGAAATCGATCGTTGGGCCAGTTCCCCCGATTATCAAAATTTGTTAAAAGGGCCAAAAATGGGTTATAATGATAAAACTAATGCCAAGGGCGAATGGCGAAATTGGTAGACGCACCACACTCAAAATGTGGCGAGGCAGCCCCTCATGTCGGTTCGAGTCCGACTCCGCCCATCAAATTACAGTAATTTCTGGCTATTATGGTGTTGATGTTTCATCCGACTAAATATTAATCTCACGCCGAGGAGTAGATTTTACTGTCTCTAACGTGAGATTAAAAAGTGCAATTAGTCACAGACTAGAGGATAAAGTCTGTTGCCGCAATCGCAGATAATCCACCATTGAGTTGAATTTGCATATCAACAGTTAAGTTACCATCTCCCTCAATTTCTGCCTGAACAATCAAACTGCTACCAGAAATAAAGTAGTTGACTTGACCGCCAATACCAATGGCACCAGTACCAACAAAAGTGAAAGCTTGATCACCCGCTATAGTAGTATTGGCATCGATCGCCGATAGGTCAATCTTATCAAATCCAGGAGTGAAATCTGTAAGTACGTCCCGCGCAGCACCGACCTGACTATCTGATACACTCAAGAATCGGTAAATGTCGTTACCCGCACCATCGGTCATTGTGTCAGTGCCGCTGCCACCAATCAGTGTGTCATCACCGTCTCCACCAGATAGACTATCATTACCAGCCCCACCGGTGAGAGAATTAGCCAGAGTATTGCCCACAATCGTGTCATTGAGGCTACCACCAATGACATTTTCAAAGGCAGTGGCACTAGCTAGGGTGAGAGTGAG
>NZ_SFBV01000269.1:0-17912 GCF_007095585.1 Microcystis sp. M_OC_Ca_00000000_C217Col | reverse complement strand
TATTAACCTATTTGTGCCTTAAGTCCTTTCCTGTATGGATTTCAGCTATTTTTGAGACTAGGCACTCTCATCGAATTTTATTTTAAGTTAATTATTTGCATAACAATTCCCGAAGAGCCCTTTTTCCCTGAAAATTAGGGTAATTTACCAGATGAAAATGGGTAAAACCCTACACCCTACACCCACGAGAAACTTGTTCAGCAGACCCTAGATAGTCAACAGCTTAGATAATCGCTTTAAAAGTCAGACAGAGGAATAATTCCACAGGCTTGAATTTTGCTGAAAACGAGGTGAAGTTGCCACAATAACCAATTGCCAACTCTCCAGAAAGCCACGGAGTTTTGATTGTCAGAAGCTTCCGGAGATGGGTAACAAAGATTTTCTTCAAAAATCAACCAATGAACGGGTAAATGACCGAGGGGAGAATTCGGCTCTAATTCAAAGTTTAGTTGCTCATAATTGAGCCATTGACCTTCCTTCCGCCAACCTAGGCGCTCGCCTAGTTTCTTTTGGGTTTCATAATCCACTAAACCACCGAGACTAGAGAAAATGGCTTGCTGAATACTAAACCCGAAATGACCATTACTATAATGAAGCCAAAGTTGATCAATTTTTTTCAAATCCGAACAAGGTAATTGAGCAATATCTTGAGGATAAACCTCATTCCAGTAGGTCTTACGCAAGATTTTCAATAGTAGCTTGGTTGTTTGGCGATCAGCCGCTTGCCACTGTTGCTTTCTTAGCAAATCTTGTAATTGATTATAATCAATATCAGCCGATTCTTGAGTTAAGATATTTGGGGAAGTCTGGGGATTTTTAGAAGTAGAAGATTTGTGAATATTGTTTTGAGTGAATTGAGAGACAACTATTGCTAGGGGAGTTTTGGGGATAGTGTCTTTTTGACAAGCCTCTTGTTCTGCTAAATGATGAGATAATTTATTGATGGTTTTTTCTAGGGAAATAAATTGTTCTGACCATTCACTTTCATTGAATAAGTAATCATTAAATTGATCAGAGGAAAAAGCCTCTTTTAACCTTGCTTCTTTCTCGTAACCAGTCGCCAGAAAATTTAGCAAAAACTCAGAATTTATGGCTGAATCTGACGTTTCTAAGAGAGCCGGCTGAGGTGGAAAAATATTATCTACCAAATACTTAATTTCTCCAACTGTTGCATAAAATTCTTCATCCACCTTAATCACTTCTTCTATTAATAATTGAAAAGGCGCAAAATAGTCCTGTAAGTAGTTTTCAAAATTAATCGCATTTTGGGCAAGATCAGCAATTTCTTGGCGAACTCGTTGAGATTTGAGTTGATAATGATTTAATTCCTCATAAATTTTGAGTTCTTGAATAATTGCTTGCACAATTTTTTTCTGCTTTTGAGTATCCTCGGCTAATTTCTGAACTCCTTCCCCTAGTAATTTAGTTTTTCTCAACATCAAAAAAGATGTTTTTCCCAGTAGCAAAATTGCCCGAAAATTTTCCTGTTTTTCCAGCTTGAGTTGATTGAGAATATTTTGATTATTATTATTTTTAATTTCTAACTTTATTCTCTCGTAGTCTAAGATTTTCAATTCTTGATATTTTTGGGAAAATAAAATTTTGAGATTGTCACTGAGTTGGAGTAAAAAACGATAATATCCGTCTTGATATATTTCTAGTCCATTAATTAATAAATTATAGTCTTTAATTAATAACTGAGTCTCGATCAAGATTTCTTGTTGAGTGATTTTTTCTTTTCGTTTAATAATCTTACCAAAATAGTAATGGTAGCGAACTCCTTCTTGAATTAATTTCCGACGTTCCTTGATGATTTTCTGAAAATTTTTTAAGTATCTATTTTTAAAAACAGGAAGTTGATAGCTTTGCTCATAAATGGCAATTTTTTTATAGGTCATCAGATGTTGAGAGTTCCTATTTAGCATAGCTATCTTAGACCAAAAAATTCCTCAATACTTAGCAATAATCATCCGCTGCCCCCATCTCTTGCAAGAGGGAGCAATACCTAATTAAACATTTTCAACTTCAACAACAACCGGTTCATTTTCAATAACTGGTTCATTTTCAATAACTGGTTCATTTTCAATAACTGGTTCATTTTCAATAACAACTGTTTGAGGACTTTCAGGAGTTGGCTCAGTTACCGTTTCTTGCTGCTTTACTGTCTGTTCTTGATGGTCAGTCAAGTGTTTTTTGGTTTTTAATTTCAGGTCATCAGTCAGAGGTAAAGCATCAATTTCAGCCAAAAGTGTTTCCAGGGATTCTTTTTTACTTCGCTCAGTGTAAAAAGCATTCAGAACCGCTTCAATTCCGTACTGAGCAATCGCATCTCCTAGGACAGTAACCAACCCCATCGCTCCAATACCCAGAAAAACTACAAAGGGTTGTCCGAGGGTCAGAATTAGCACGATGACAGCAATAATAGCCGAAGCTAAATAAGTACCTGCCACTTTTTTGATAATGTTATCGAGTTCCATAAAAATCACCTCAAATTTCTAGCGAAGGATTAGTTTAATTCTAAAGCAAGGTTAATCTGTCTGTTGATCGTCGTCAAGTAAAGCTTGAAGAAACGGTTCAAGACTTTTGGGACGATAATCGGAAAAAGCTTTTAATCGTTTGACCACACTGTGATGAACAGTGACAACTTTTGTATTGAAATATCGCGATTGCTCACCTCCCAAGGACGACAATCCTTTAACCGTATTATCGAACTTGATGGTCGGGTCTAGTTTAATTTGGAATTCCTCAGATTCAGAGGTGGTTGAATCAAACTCTAATCCCAATTTTTTGGCTTGATTAATCATCCATTGTAAGGGGTAGTCGGAAAGTCCTTGATATTCTTTTTTGCCACCACCTAGACAGGTATGTTCACCGACAAATAAAACTTCTTTGACAACTTGTTCGGGATTGTCTGGATTGGCTTTGATCGGAGTATAAGGGAAGTTTTTACGTTTTTCATCAATGGCCACAGCATGAAAAGCATTCTGGATAATCGGACTTAGTTTTGTATTACTAAATTCATATTTTTTATGATAAAACTTAGCCAAGGGAAACCAAGGAGTTAAATCAGGAATACCAAAATTGCCAACTGTATCCCAACAACCTAACATCTTAACTGGAATACGATCTTGAAAATCTTCCTTTTCTGTCTCAATTTTTTTAGCATTAGCGGCACGAAATTGTTGAGCTTTGGCACTATCGAAACTAACGTTGTGGTCTCGATAGAGTTGATAAGCTAGGGGAATTTCTTTAATCTTAGAGCGTTTTAGGATTCCACATTTATCGATAAAACTAGCCAAACAACGAACGATATATGCTCCGCGACTAAAACCTAACAAATAAATTTCATCCTCGCTTTTGGGATTGTAGTTAAGGACAAGAAAACGATAGGCATCTTGAATCATCCGATCGAGTCCCCAGCCAAAAGTTTCATTCCCTAAACTTTTAATAAATTCGTTATCTTCGGCGCTGCCAGAACCTGACAAAAAGACGATTTGAGGGGTTTGATCCTCGGCAATATACTTAATAGATTCGGCGAATTTAACCACGTTGGTGGGGTAAGCACTGCCAGAGTTTTCCCAAGAACCATCACAACAAATAATTAACCGTTTTTTCTGGTTTGAATAAGTCAGTATATCCGGTTGAGAAATTGCCGTTTTAGTAATCTCCTCAATTTCATTACTGGCAAGAGCAGCTTCTGCGGCAATTATAATTGATTCTGAATTATCTTCCGGGGAAGGTTCTTGATTTTCTGCTGGAGCATCCTGTTCAATCACTTCTTCTTCTTCAAGGGAGTTAAAAATTTCGTTGACCATTGTTATCCTTTTCGCACTCCTTCTAGCTTTACTGCTAGTCTGAGTTTTTGATTTAGGGATCGAGGTCGGTTTAGAGGGAAGACTATCTAGTTGCCAGGTTGTCCCATAAAGAATACCATGATTGCTATAACTTGTTTGATCCTCGGCACTGCCGTTGAGTGATAAATAAGTGACTAGGCCAAGGTCATCAACTAAGGGAGATTGATACATCGTTTTTTGGATTTCTTCCTGGCTACGCGCTTGATTCCAAACAGAAAATTCGGCGAGACAACCTTGCCAATAATGGGAGAGATTAACAGAGGCTCCCAAGATGATTTTTTCAATCCCCGTTAAGGCACGGTTATGACCGTTCCCACGATGCCAAATGATCCCATTACGATAGATCAACATTCGGCCTGTGGTCGCATTTTTGACAAAGGCCCAATGAGTCCAATCACTATAATCCTTAAGCTTGACTTTTTTTTCAATTCGATCGAAACCTTCTTCGTTACCCGCATCCCAAAAAATCGCAGGTTTCACGGGATCGCCCCAAGGCAAGGTAATATGTAGAACGCGGTTATTTTCCCGATTAACAGCTTCTAAAAGAGTCGTTTCTGTAGCTAAATTATTTTCCCCTTTTGCCCAAAATGTAATGGTAATACTCTGATCGATGTCAAGAAATCCGTGGGATAGCTCCATGTAATCATCGATGCCATTAAATTTTAGTACAGAGCGTTGTTCAGCCATTGGTTTTGTCATCGACCGGGGGAGAAAGAGGTAATCAGGGGTTCAGGGATTCTGACCAATAAGAGACTGATCTATCTGTCGTGATTTCCCAGAATGCTACCGCCTAGCTTAACACATTTTAGTTATCTAGCGATATATATATAAATAAATGTGTAAGTAGATGGGCGTAAAAAACTCTAAGATCCCCCCGCCTGTCGGCACCCCCCTTATTAAGGGGGGCAGGGGGGATCGAGTGCAAAACCTATCTTCTATTTAATTGCAAACAGCTACTTAGGAGTCAACGACTAATATTCCAGAGCCGGCACTTGCTGTGGCGAGAAACTCAGAGGAGTTTACCCCAATCCCTATCGCCATCAATAGGCTTTGATGGGATGCACATGGCTGACTGACATCACTCCCCAGGCCAGTTATCAGCAAACCTTAGGTACTTATTGTAACTCTGACCAAATTCCGCGGCATCGCTCTACAATTAGTCCCTGAAAAATTAATTGGGTTGCGGGATGAATCTCTACTTTATACAGAGCAAAAAGACCTGTTGGACTATTTAGATTTAACTCCCTTCGCGTTAGAGATAAGGCTTTTGTTCGGTGCATTTCCACCGCTTTTAGTAAGCCTGTATAACTGATATTCCGCAGGGCCAATTGACCATTTTTTGTGAGATAAATAGCATCATTTTGCAAGAGATATTCCAAACTGATCAAACTAGCGTGGACATCCACATCTTTTTCTAAACCCCCTAAACGGTGAGCATCTAAACCAAAGCGAATGCAGAAATTAACAGCGACTAATTTTCCCGCTTCTTCGGCAGGTAAAGCACAATCGGCAAATTCAAACCCTAAACTATCTGAGCGCCACTCCTCGACTCCGGCATAGGTATAGTTTTGAAACAGTTTATTTTTGAGTTTTAAGTCAAATCCTAACCCACTAGCATGACCCGCTTCATGGAATTGGGTATCGAGATGACGATAGCGTTCACCATTAATTTGATCCTCTAGGGGTCCTAATAGCAAATCGGCCGTTTCTGGCTCAAAAATTTTTCGGATACATTCGTAGCTAGAACCAGAAAAGCGTCGTTTTTGCTCACTGGCATTATTTAAAGCTGGTCCCTGAACACTATTGGGAAAAGTCCACCTATGGGGAACGATAAAAGCCTCCCCCTTTTCACCTTTAACCGTGCCACAACTAGCAATTTCAGTAAAGGACAAATTTCTGGGAATCGGTTGTCTTAGACTGCCAAATTTTTCACGAGTCAAGCTTTCTAGTTGTTCGATAGAAGGTTCACTATTTTGGTGAATTTTTCCGTAAATTGCACTCAAAGTGAGTTGTCTTTCTCCCTGACGATTGATGCGATAGGGAGCAATCATCAGAAAATAACCATTTTTGCCGATAAAATTCAGATTAATGAAATCTTCTGATAAAATGCTCCAGTCGTTGGTTTCCAAAGCTGCTGCTGTTTTCCAGAGCCACTGAGCCGGAATTTCACAGCTATCTGCTTCCTGTTGACGCAGTTTTTTCGCCGCAATTGCAATTTTATTTTGCTCGATATCTTGGACGATTTCTTGAAAGAACTGTTGTTGATTGACCAGGGTTTGATTCATTTTTTTGGTAGCTAATTTCTGTAATAGTTTAACGTTGTTTTTTGAACCGTCTCTCATCGGCTAAACTCTTAGCCATTTTAAGATTTTAGGGTCTTTGTCATAGCGATAGGTCAGTCCATCTTTCCCCGTAATTGATTTTCCCTGACTGGCTTTGCTTCTAATGCTACTAAGGGAATAGTCGCTTAATTCCTTCATTTGTGCATGGGAAAGTCCTTCTTCGACTTCTGTTAAGATTGTTGTCGTTGGCGATTCGGGGGGTGGTTCCTTGGCAGAATTGATTTTAGGATTGACCTCGGTTTCCTGATTCGCTAAATCTTCGAGCCTATCTTGAGAATTATCCACAGAAATATTAATAATTTCTTTCACTTTTTGTCGGCGATATTCCTCTACTGTAAGCAGTTGCCAATGGGAATTACTAGAGAGTTCTAAAACCCATTGATGATAGTTAAAGAGACTTTCCCGATGTCCGACACTAATAAAAGTTGTGTGAGTTTTCTGCAATTGCCGATATAAATTTTCCTCATTGTTTAAGTCCAAAGCACTTGTGGCTTCATCGAGGATAGTAAAACTGGGACGGGTAATCAATACCCTGGCAAAAGCCAAACGTTGTTGTTCTCCCAGGGACAAAATGTTTTCCCAAGGCTCTTCTGTATCAAAGCTATTGACTCGATTTAGTAAGTTTTGGAGATTGACTTCTTGCAAAACTTCTCTCAATTTTATCTCATTGGTTTCTTGATTGCGATTGGGATAAAGTAACTGTTCTCGCAAGGTTCCTAATATTATATAGGGACGTTGGGGCAGAAACAATACTTCTTCTAGGGGGGGACGAACTAATCGGCCGGTTCCGGCATTCCATAAACCGGCAATTGCTCGTAGCAAAGAACTTTTACCCCGACCACTCGGACCGACAATTAATAAACCTTGTCCAGGCTGAACAGAAAGGGAGAGGTTTTCGACAATTACCTGTTCATAATCGGGAGTTTGCAAGGTGACATCTTCAAAGGAAAATTGGGTTTCTTCGATAGTTGTAATCGTGCTTAAATTTTCTGGTTGTTTAATGACTTCTTCTAAGGCTTGGGAAAATTGCGATAGACGTTCAACATAACTGCTAAATTGTGCCGAAGTGCCAAATTCATTAATTAATTCCGCCAGTGCCGTAGCAAACAAATTAGCCGCTAAACAGGCTTGTCCGACCTGTCCGAAACTAATGCCCTCACCATTGATATACAAAGGACCCAAAATGACGAAAGTAAATACTTGAATTGCCGCCTGATAGCCTCGACGAAAAATTTCTGTGCCTCTCTCCCAATCAATTTTACGTTTAGCACTGCTTAAGAGTTTATTAAATCTCCGATGAATAATATTTAATTCCTGATTTTCTCCCTCAAAAAAAGCGATGGACTCCGCATGATTACGAATATGAGTTAGAGCATAATTATAGTTAGCCTTAAGTTCTAATTCTTCTTGAGTAATTTTATTTAGAGCTTGGTTAAAATAGATAGCAATGACGTTACCGAGAATTGTCCAAATGACTAAAATAATGGCAACAGAGGAAGAAATTGACCAGAGAATCACTAAAAAAGTGATCATATCTAGGACATTTTCTAGGGAAACTGCAAAAAAGGAGAGAGCTTTACTGGTAATCGGCTCAATTTCTTGGGATAAACGCTGATCTGGGTTGTCGATATCGGATTTAAAATTAATTCTGTAATAGGCGCGATTATGCAAATATTTTGAGAGAATCCAGTCATTGAGCCAAGCATACCAATCCAGGGCGATTCTTTTCCTGAGAAATTTAAGCAAGCCAACTAAAATGGTGACAAAGAGCAGTCCAACCGCAAAAACTACCAAAGTTTTGACAAATTTATCAAAATCACTTTTTTCAAGAATGACATCAACTAAGTAATTACTAATAAAGCTATTGAAGGCATTTAATCCCACAACTCCCAGGATTGATCCGATTAGTAGGATAAGCATTGCCCAAGCTTTCATCACATCGGAAAAAGCCCTTCCCCCCGATTCAGTGGGATACCAATAGGGAGCAGCAATCAGCTTGACACTGTGCCAAAATTTGCTGACATCGGAGATAATATTAGTCGTCGATCGATCTTGAGCTTGAGGGACTTTGGCGGACATATAGCATTTATATTTGAGTTGTGGACATTTTGCCGGAATGATTTTAGATTTTGGTTGGATTGGCGGAGTTACTCATGAGCTTGTCTGTTGGGTTCTAGTTTCAGGAGAAACCCTCCCCTGTGTAGAAGGCAATTGGCGAAAATCTAAGGCTCCCCGACAATTTTAAGGTTATTGTGTTTGAGTTGTGCTAACATACTCCCGTGCTTCTTTAACCCTCGTTATCTTACTACAAGTGACCATTGTTTTGATAGCAAAAGCTAGTAAGCACTTCTCAGAATACCACATATTAGCGAATTTCGTTGACCATGACAAATTTTCTTTTCTTTTCCATGACAAGTTTTTTTTCTGTGATCTGTGATATGATTTCAGGGTACGAGGGACGGATATGATCCGCCCGTGATGCTTGCTACCCTTAGCTTCTTGTTTTGCTTTTCTCAACTTTGTCTTTCTGTCGCCTTTAACAGACTAAACCATGCCAGTAATGCCAGCCTTTGCTAATCAGAAAATAGAGTTTACAGATATACTATATATTCCC
The DNA here is from genome assembly GCF_007095585.1 of Microcystis sp. M_OC_Ca_00000000_C217Col. Classification (NCBI taxonomy): domain Bacteria; kingdom Bacillati; phylum Cyanobacteriota; class Cyanophyceae; order Chroococcales; family Microcystaceae; genus Microcystis; species Microcystis sp. M_OC_Ca_00000000_C217Col. The sequence goes on along the minus strand of NZ_SFBV01000269.1, from coordinate 9,102 downwards.
TATTATGTCGGTGAACAAGTTAAAATTTTGCGTCAACGCTATTTTGGCAATGTTGTCTTTATTCATATTCACAAGACAGGTGGCAGAAGTATTGAGAAATCTCTAAATTTACCTTTTGAGCATAAAACTGCTTTAGAGAAAATTAGCGAAATAGGCCAACAAAGGTGGGATCAAGTATATAAATTTACAAGTGTTAGAAATCCTTGGGACAAAGTTATTTCTCACTTTCATTATCGTGTTGAGACCAATCAGACAAATTTAAGGACAAAACCAATAAAATTTAAAGAGTGGGTTAAGTTGACCTACGAGAATAAAGATTCTTTCTATTATGACATCCCTAAAATGTTTATGCCTCAGTTGGATTGGATTACAGATCATGAAGGGAAAATTTTAGTAGATTTTATCTGCCGTTTTGAAAATCTTAATAACGACTTCAGTGTCGTATGTGAAAAACTTGGTAAAAATGTGACTTTACCTCATATTAATTCCTCAAAACATGGCAACTACCGTGAATATTACGATGATGATACTATTGAGATTATCGCAAAATCTTTTAGCAGAGATATAGAGAAATTTGGCTATAAATTTTGATATATTAGATTAACTAGGAAAAACGTTTGAAGATAAAATCAGATAAACTTCGTATTGTCGATGCCAACAGACTAACCCATGCCAATAATGAAAGCCCTTACTAATCAGAAAATCGTTATTACAGCTACGTTTACCAGTGAACCAGTGGAGGATTCCCTGTCATATTGGCTCAAAAAAATAGGAGTTCTTTATTCAATAGAATTTGCTCAGTACAATCAAGTCTTTCAAGAATTACTTAATCCTGCTAGTCTTTTAGCGACTAATCAAAATGGGGTTAATGTGGTTCTGGTTAGATTTGAAGACTGGGAAGGAAGTAAAAACAAGACCGAGTTGACCTTAGAGCAAACCCTTAGAGACTTTGGTAATGCCTTGAAAACGGCAACAATGCGCTCGCCAATTCCCTATTTAATCTGTGTCTGTCCCCCCTCTCCCACCCATGATACAGCGTTCAATAGTTTACATGAGAAATTACAAAAACAATTAGACCGTGATCTCCAGAATATCCCTAGCATATATCTAATTAAAAGTCAAGACTTAACCAATATTTACCCAGTAGAGAATTATTATGATCCTTATGGAGAAGAACTAGGAAATATTCCCTATACCTTGGCTTTTTTTGCGGCTTTGGGGACAATATTAGCGCGAAAAATCTTAGCCTTGACAAACTCTCCTTACAAAGTGATTGTCCTTGACTGCGACAATACATTATGGCATGGGGTTTGTGGAGAAGATGGAGTTAAGGGAGTGAAAATTGATGCTCCATTTCGAGCTTTACAAGAATTTATCATCACACAGCAAGCAGCAGGAAAGTTAATCTGTTTATGTAGTAAGAATCAACCCGAGGATGTCTTTGCCGTTTTTGAGCAACATCCCGATATGTTGCTTAAGGTAAATCATTTAGTAAATTGGCGCATTAACTGGCAAAAAAAATCTCAGAATTTGCAGTCCTTAGCGGAGGAATTACAACTAGGATTAGATAGCTTTATTTTTATTGATGATAATCCAGTTGAGTGTGGGGAAGTTAGAGCAAACTGTCCCGAAGTTTTGACATTACAACTTCCTGAAGATTGCAATCATATTCCCAGATTCTTAGAACATATTTGGGCTTTTGATCAACTCAAAACCACTCAAGAAGACCGACAAAGAACTAATCTTTATCAACAGAATATTCAGCGTCAGAATTTACAAAAATATTCCCTTTCTTTTGAGGATTTTCTCGCCCAACTCAACTTAGAAATAGAGATTTCCCCAATGCAAACGGAGGAATTGACGCGAGTTGCCCAACTTACTCAACGTACTAACCAATTTAACTTAACAACTATCCGACGGTCAGAATCCCAAATTCAACAACTTTGTAATTCAGGGGGATTAGACTGTCGAGTGGTTAAAGCAAAAGATCGTTTTGGGGATTATGGTTTAGTTGGTTTGCTATTATTTAATGTTCAAGAAAATTCTCTAATTGTCGATACATTTTTGCTTAGTTGTCGAGTATTGGGTCGCGGTGTAGAACATAAAATGTTAGCTTATTTGGGGACAATTGCTCAACAAAAAGGGTCAGAACAACTTGAACTTTTTTATAAACCTACTGCCAAAAATCAACCAATTTGGGATTTTTTAAGGACTGTTGGTCAAGAATTTCAGCAGGAAAAAGAGGAGGGATATTTATTTAATTTTCCTAGTTATATTGCGGCTAAAATTAATTTTATGCCTCTCGGTGATGAACAGAAAATAGCTACTAAAAAGTCATATAAACCAGTTAAGAGAATTATCCGCTCAGAGTTTTTTGAAGAGATTGGAAATAACTTATATGATGCTCAACTGATTCTGCAAAAAATTAATTCTCAAAACCAGCGTCAACGGACTCAGTTAGAGACAGAATTTACTGCTCCTTGTACTCCTCTAGAAAAGGTAATTGCGTCTCTATTCGCAGAAGTCCTTAAACTTGACAGAGTGGGGAGAGATGACGACTTCTTTGAGCTTGGAGGTGATTCAATTCGGGGAGCAATTCTAATTAATAAACTGCAAGCACAAATAAACGAAATTATTCACTTTATTGTTTTATTTGACAGGAAGACTGTTAAGGAATTAGCTGCATATATAGAGGAACATTATCCAAAAGCAGTTACCAAAATAATAGGTAAAGAAAGAACCGAAATTAACAACCTACCACAAGAGCGCATTGATGAAGCTAAAGTGTTACAAATGCGCTCCTTAATTCCTGATCTTAGCAGCCCAATAGATGGTGACAATAGCAAAAATCCACCAGCTATCTTTATTCTTTCTCCTTATCGTAGCGGTTCCACCCTACTCCGCGTTATCTTAGGAGGAAATCCACAGCTTTTTGCACCTCCAGAATTGGAACTACTAGGGTTTAATACTCTTGGGGAAAGAAAAGCAAAATTTTCTGGCCGTTACAACTTCTGGATGGAAGGAACAATTCGCACCATCATGGAAATTAAGGGGTGTAATCCTGAAAAAGCGATCGCAATTATGGAAGAATTAGAAGAGAAAAATCTGACTAGCAAACAGTTTTACCGTCTTCTACAGGGGTGGTTGGGAGATAAAATATTAGTGGATAAAACTCCATCCTATTCTCTAGATTTAGAAACTCTAAAACGAGCAGAAATAAATTTTGATAACCCTCTCTATATTCATCTGGTGCGTCATCCTTTAGGAATGATTCACTCCTATGAAGAAGCTAAAATTGAGCAAATATTTCCCTATCAAAATCCTTTCAATAATCGAGAACTTGCGGAACTCGTTTGGCTAATTAGCCATCAAAATATCTGCGAATTTTTACAACAAGTTTCTCCCCAACGTCAGTATCAAGTTAAATTTGAAGACATCGTTAAGCAGCCACAGAAAACCCTAGAGAGTTTATGTCAGTTTTTAGGAGTAGAATTTAATCCTGATATGCTGCAACCCTACCAAGAGAAAAAGCAGCGCATGACTGACGGTATTTATGCCGAATCTAGAATGCTAGGAGATGTAAAATTTCATCAACATCAAAGCATTAATCCTAACACCATTGAGCAATGGAAAGATTACTACAACATTGACTTTTTAGGTAATGTAACTTGGCAACTAGCAGAATCTTTTGGCTATCCAAAAAATAACAATAATATCCCCAAAATTAGTCGAAAAAATCCCGCCGAACCTCAGACTTTCCCGGTTTCTTTTGCTCAACAGCGACTATGGATTTTAGCGCAATTAGAACCGGACAGCCCTTTTTACAATATGTTTAAAGCGGTTCATCTTCAGGGACGTATAAATATAGAAATTTTAGAACGCAGTCTCAACGAAATTGTCCATCGTCACGAAATTCTACGCACTAATTTTAAGGAAGTAGCAGAAACTCCAGTACAGGTAATTGCTCCCCACGCAACTCTGAAAATTTCGGTTGTGGACTTACAAGGATTATCAGGACAAGAACAGTCAGAACAATTACAACTTTTAGCAACTGAGGATCAATTACAACCTTTTGACCTGACTACGGGAATATTGCTAAGAGCCACCTTAGTGCAACTTAAATCAGAATCATCAGCTTTGTTATTGACCATGCACCACATTATTAGTGATGGTTGGTCAATGGGAGTATTGCTCAAAGAATTGTCAAGTTTATATCAAGTATTTTTGCTTGGTGATGGTTCTGTTCTCCCAGAATTGCCGATTCAATATGCCGATTTTACAATTTGGCAACGGCAATGGTTACAAGGAGAAACTCAAGGTTTTATCACCATCCAAAACCAAATTAATTACTGGAAACAACAGTTAGCCGCAGCTCCTCCTTTGCTAGAATTACCTACGGACAGACCCCGTACCTCTGTGCAAACTTTCCGAGGTGGATGTTTTTCCTTTCAGTTAGAGGCAAAACTGACAGCATCCCTAAAAGAACTCAGCCACAAATCAGCAACTACTCTATTTATGACGTTGATGGCGGCTTATGTTACTCTATTATCCCGCTATAGTGGTCAGGATGATATTCTGGTAGGAACACCAATTGCTAATCGCAACTACCAAGAATTAGAAGGACTAATTGGCTTTTTTGTCAATACCCTAGTGATGCGAACTCGCTTAGAAGGTAATCCCAGTTTTGAAGAATTATTAAGACAAGTGCGTTCTGTTTGTACGAATGCTTATGCTAACCAAGACGTTCCTTTTGAGCAGATTATCGAAACTTTGCAAATAGAGCGCAGTCTTAGTCACAGTCCTTTGTTTCAGGTGATGTTTGTCTTACAAAATGTGGCCATGGAGGAATTAGAAACTCCTGAGTTAAAGATAGCGCATCTACCTCTAGATAATGTTAACGCCAAGTTTGATCTCACTTTACAAATGTGGGAAACAAATACAGAAGAAGGCAACTCTCTCCAAGGATTTTGGCAGTATAATACAGACTTATTTGATCAAAATACAATTGCTCGCATGACTGGTCATTTTCAGACATTATTAGAGACAATTGTTACTAATCCGCAAGAGTCGGTAGGAACCTTACCATTACTAACAGAAAAAGAGCGTCATCAACTGTTAGTAGAATGGAATAATACTGATACACCATACAGTTATACTCAGTGTATTCATCAGTTATTTGAAGAACAAGTAAAACGCACACCCGATGCGGTAGCAGTTGTATATTCAGGTCAACAATTAACCTATAATGAGTTAAATTGTCGAGCTAATCAGTTAGCACATTATTTGCAATCTTTGGGAGTAAAACCTGATAGTTTAGTCGGGATTTGTCTTGAGCGTTCTTTAGAGATGATTGTGGGGTTATTGGGGATATTAAAAGCGGGTGGTGCTTATGTTCCTCTTGACCCTGAGTATCCCAGTGAAAGGTTAAGCTTCATGTTAGAAGATGCTCAATTATCAGTGCTGTTAACGCAACAAAAGTTAGGAGAAACTCTCCCTCAACATCAAGCTTCGATTATTTGCTTAGATACCGACTGGGAAAAAATCGCTGAAAACAGCCATTCCAATCTAGAAAACACGGTCACTCCAGATAACTTAGCTTATGTTATTTACACTTCCGGTTCCACAGGTAAACCGAAAGGGGTGTTAGTCAATCACTCCAATGTCGTGCGATTATTTGCCGCTACAGATGCTTGGTATAATTTCAATAGTCAAGATGTCTGGAGTCTATTTCATTCCTACGCTTTTGACTTTTCGGTGTGGGAAATGTGGGGAGCTTTGTTATATGGTGGACGCTTGGTAGTTGTCCCCTACTTAATAACTCGTTCCCCCGAAGCATTTTATCAGCTATTATGTCAAGAAAAAGTAACAATTCTTAATCAAACTCCTACCGCTTTCCGTCAGTTAATTCAAGCTGAAGAATCCTTAAAAGGAAGTTTTCCCCCCTTATCAAGGGGGGTTAGGGGGGATCGTTCATCGACAACAGATAACGATTTAAGCTTACGTTTAGTTATTTTTGGAGGAGAAGCTTTAGAAATTAACAGCTTACAACCTTGGTTTCAGCGCCATGGCGACCAATGCCCCCAATTAGTTAATATGTACGGAATTACGGAAACTACCGTTCATGTTACCTATCGGCCATTAAGTATGACCGACTTGGATAGTACAGCTAGTGTGATTGGTCGTCCCATTCCCGACTTACAGGTATATTTACTAGACCAATATTTACAACTTGTACCGGTTGGTGTACCTGGGGAGATGTATGTGGGAGGTGCAGGAGTAACAAAAGGTTATCTCAATCGTCCTGAATTAACAACAGAAAGGTTTATTTCTAGTCCTTTTGAGAAGGATGAAGTGATCCCCCCAACCCCCCTTAATAAGGGGGGCAATGAGCCGTCAAAATTGTATAAAACAGGAGATTTAGCCCGTTATTTACCCAAGGGAGAGTTAGAATATTTAGGACGCATTGACAATCAGGTTAAGATTCGCGGTTTTCGGATTGAGTTGGGGGAAATCGAAGCATTATTAGCATCTCATCCCCAGATTTGGGAAACAGTAGTAATAGTGAGGGATGATACAACAGGAGATAAGCGTCTTGTGGCCTACATTGTGCCACAATCGGAAAAAACGATTACCATTAACGAAATACGGCAATTTCTGAAAGCTAAATTACCCGGTTATATGATACCTAATGCTTTCGTTATTTTAGATGCCTTACCCCTTACTGCTAATGGTAAGATAGATCGTCGAGCTTTACCGCCACCAGAATCTAGTAGTGAAACATCAGACAAATATGTTGCGCCGCGTAACCCAATTGAGGATATATTAGTAACTGTTTGGTCAGAAGTGCTAAAAGTCGAGAAAGTGGGTATAAATGATAACTTCTTTGAACTGGGAGGCCATTCCCTCCTAGCCACTAAATTAGTAGCACAGATACGCGATCGCTTGAAAGTTGAACTTCCCTTACGTCAGTTATTCAACTCGGCGACACTAGCAGAATTAGCCCAAGGGATTGAACAGTTAAAACAGCAAAAATCCGATACCATCGTTCCAACTATTTTACCAAGAAAAAGAAAATGAATTTTGAAGAATTACCCCTATCTTATGCCCAACAGCGTTTATGGTTCTTAGATCAATTAGAACCAAACAGTCCCTTTTATAATATTTCCCTGGCCTTGCATTTAGCAGGAAATCTCCAGGTAGATGTCCTCGAAAAAAGCCTACAAGAAATTATTCAGCGCCATGAGTCCCTCCGTACAAATTTCGCCACCATTGAGGGAAATCCTGTACAAATAATCAAACCAGAAAGCAATTGGCAATTAACGCTTGTCAATGGTAAAGACAGCCCAAAATATCGAGAAGAGCAGGAAATAAAAAAATGGCTAGAAATTCACAGCCATCAACCTTTTGATTTAGCCAATGACTCCCTAATTAGAGCCACCCTACTTAAGTTATCAGACACAGAACATTTTTTGCTGATTTGTCTGCACCATATTGTCTCTGATGGTTGGTCAATGGGGGTATTTATTGAGGAATTGACAACCCTTTATAATGCCTATACTAAAGGTTTAGAACCTCTTTTACAAGAGTTACCAATCCAGTACGCAGATTTTGCAATTTGGCAAAGGGAGTATTTACAGGGAGAAATCCGACAAAATCAGTTAAATTACTGGCAAAAACAGTTAGCAGCAGCACCCGCTTTATTACATCTACCTACGGATTATCCCCGTCCTCTGCAACAAAGTTTTCAGGGAGATCGGATAAAATGTATCCTTTCTCCAGAACTCAGTCAAGGCTTAAATAAGCTGAGTCGGGAAAAAGGTGTCACCTTATTTATGACCCTCTTGACCGCATTTGGAATCCTACTCTATCGCTATACGGGACAAACAGACATTTTAGTCGGTACTCCCATCGCTAACCGTACTCGTAGTGAATTAGCTGGGTTAATCGGCTTTTTTGTCAATACCTTAGTCTTAAGAACAGATTTAGCTGGAAATCCCAGTTTTAGCGAGTTATTAAAACAGGTACGAGAAACAGCAACGGATGCTTACGACCATCAAGATTTACCTTTTGAGATGTTAGTAGAGGCCCTACAACCTGAAAGAAATATGAGTTATACTCCTTTATTTCAGGTGATGTTTGGTTTAGATAATGAAATTGTAGATAGCATAAATTTAGAAGGAATAAAAGCCACTCGTCAGCCTTTAGAATTTAAGACATCTAAGTTTGACTTAAGTTTATCTATACAGGTAAAAGAAGCTGGATTAACTGCAATTTGGGAATATAATACAGAGCTATTTAATCAAAGCACAATTGAGCGACTATCAGGGCATTTTGTTAACCTATTAACTGGGATTATTGCTAATACAGAACAAGCAATTAGTCAACTACCCTTACTGACAGAAAGCGAGACTAATCAGTTATTAATTGAGTGGAATAATACTCAAGTTGACTATCCTGAGTATAAGTGTATTCATCAGTTATTTGAGGAACAGGTAAAACGCACACCCGACGCGGTAGCAGTGGTCTGTTCCCAGCAACAATTAACCTACAATGAGTTAAATTGTCGTGCTAATCAACTAGCCCATTATCTGCGGAAATTAGGCGTAAAAGCTGATACTTTAGTCGGCATTTCCCTTGAGCGTTCCTTAGAGATGATAGTGGGATTATTAGGAATCTTAAAAGCGGGTGGTGCTTATGTTCCTCTCGATCCAGATTATCCCAGTGAACGGCTACGATTTGCCATCGCTGATACTCAACTGTCATTCTTGCTCACTCAAGAGGGATTAATTAATAAATTACCCGAACATCAAGCGATGCTAATCTTGTTAGACAGATTCACAGAAGAAATTAACCAAAACAGCCAAGATAACCTAACAGGAGTAGTAACAGCCAATAACTTAGCTAATCTCATTTATACCTCTGGTTCTACAGGAAAGCCTAAAGGGGTAATGGTGGAACATCGGGGACTATTTAACCTAGCTACAGCGCAAATTAAAACCTTTAACTTACAGTCAAACTCTCGCCTTCTCCAGTTTGCTTCCCTCAATTTTGATGCTTCTATCTGGGAAATTATCATGGCAATAGGAGCAGGTGCAACCCTTT
>NZ_SFBV01000268.1:0-2984 GCF_007095585.1 Microcystis sp. M_OC_Ca_00000000_C217Col | reverse complement strand
GACTCTGTGTAAGACAGTACATGGTTTTTTAACTGTGGTATGCGACGGTGGTGGAAGCAGAAACTTAAATCGTGAGGTTTAGGAATCGCCGCACTTTTAGGGCGGCGAGGATGTCAAGAGAGTTCCTCCTTCAATCGCTTGAGCCGTGCTTTGATAACTTCGACTTCTTGCTGTGGTGTTTTGATCCCTTTTGGGGATTTTTTCTGGAAGGCATGAATCACCCAGATAGCCTCACCTAACTGGACAGCATAGATAGTTCGATAGGCATCCCCCTTGAAAGGTAGAGCAATCTCGAACACACCAGAACCCATCCCCTTAAAAGGCTTGGTTAGGGATGATTTTGCCCCTTCTGCTGCAATAGTTAGGGTCTGCTGAAAAAGTTTGTTGGTGGGGGCAGGGTGTGGGGTGTGGGGTGTGGGGTGTAGGGTTTTACCGATTTTGAGGTAGTCAGTTACCTAATTTTCAGGGAAAAAGTACCTGAATTTTACCCCCGATCCCTCCAATGGTCGGCACTTTTTGAGGTCAAAAAAGTCTAAAAGCCTTATCCAACAAGGTTTTTAGATTTATTCAGCAAGCCCTAGTTAAAGCGTCAAGTACAATTTCTTGGGCTTCCTTGGGAAACTTTTGAAAATCTTTCCGTGCCGCTTTAATCCAAGATATAGGACGGGTATTACGCATTCGCTTATGGTGATATAACTGATACCACCGGTCAAGCCCCATTATACCTAAAGACCATCAATTTGATGCTTATCGAGGGTCATAACTCCCTTTATAGGTTGTAAAAATTTGATAACCAGGTAAAACTAAGCTGATACCCGCAAAACTATGTATTGTTCCTGGATAACTTTCTTCTGCATCACTACCCCCCAATCGCCAACAAAAAGAACCCAACCAAATATAAAAGCCTGTAATCAGTGCGTCCATCGAATAGGCAATATGCTTTAACTGAGGGTTAACTTCGTTTGATGATCCCTTTTTTTGAGAAACTTTTATTTTCATTTATTTTCATTATTTTAAACTTATACTCATTTAAGAACTATACCATATTTTTATTAGCATTGACGATGACAATTATCACAATTCCACACTTAAACCCTTTGGTGCGATCGCTGATATGGTAGGTTGGGTTGAGGAAGGAAACCCAACGCTAATCAAAGATATTTGAAGGCCTTATTATCTTCAACCGTCCCATCGAACTAAGATAGTGCAAGCTTAAAGATGGCTTTTAGTTGTCAGCTAAATTTTTGCGCCAATTTCGTCAAATTGCTTCAAGAGATTTGATTGCGAACGCCACTGAAAGCAGCGTATGCGATCGCTATAGCATCTACAGCATCATTAATGGGCATTTTTGTCAATCCGAATAAATACTTAATTTGTTCGGCCACCTCCGCTTTAGTGGCCCTACCATGGCCGAGATGACATTTCCAACTAGCTTGATGGAGGAAAATCGGTTCAATTCCTCCATCGCGACAGCTAACCAGATTGATAATTCCCAATGCTTGCAGGACTCCACCAGCTGCCTTGATTTGCCGGTTAAAAAAGGGCATTTCCACGGCAATTTCCCCCGGTTTATATTCTGCGATTAACTCCTTTAAATCCCGTTCAATTTCGATCAAACGCTGGGCAGTAGAAAGATTTTTAGAAGTTTCGATCGTGCCGTAATCGACTAAAATCGGCATTAACTCACTATTATCCCGGAGAATAGCCCAACCGACAATCGCTAATCCGGGGTCGATACCCAACCAAGTAGTCATAGATTAAGCCAAAAAATCTTGGACGATTTGGAGGATTCTTTGGGATGCTTGTCCATCTCCAAAAGGATTAATTGCATTAGCCATACGATCATAGGCGATTTTATCCCCTAATAATTCTCCCGCTTCTGCTAAAATTTGCTCCGGATTAGTCCCAATTAATTTCGCTGTTCCCGCTTGCACTGCTTCCGGTCTTTCTGTGGTTTCTCGCAATACTAAAACTGGTTTTCCTAAACTAGGGGCTTCTTCTTGAATGCCCCCAGAATCAGTTAATAATAAATAACAGCGTTGAATCGCCCCCACTAACTCGGCATAATCGAGAGGTTCAGTTAAAAATACCCTGGGATGATTGCCCAAAGCGGACTGAATTGGTTCTCGGACGGTGGGATTGCGATGCAGGGGTAATAATAGGGCTGTATCGGCATATTTTTCTAACAACAAAGTGAATCCTTTGATAATATCCTGTAAGGGTTCGCCCCAATTTTCCCGGCGGTGAACCGTGGCTAATAAAACCCGATAATCTGACCAATTTAAGCCCGCAATTTGACATTCTGGGGCGGTTTTGGCTACGGTTAATAAAGCATCAATAACCGTATTGCCGGTGTGGTGAATATTTCCTGTCACCCCAGATTTTTGTAAATTTTCTACGGCTAAAGTTGTGGGAGCAAAATGTAGGGTAGTCAGTTGAGAAATTAGGCGACGATTAGCTTCTTCGGGATAGGGATTATAGATATCATTCGTTCTTAATCCGGCTTCCACATGGGCGATGGGAATTTGTTGATAAAAAGCCGCTAAAGCAGCAGCAAAAGCAGTAGTAGTATCACCTTGCACAATAATTAAATCTGGTTTTATGCGCTCAAAAACTGTTTCTAAACCGCGTAAACTGCGGCAAGTAATATCAGTTAAGGTTTGACGGGTTTGCATAATATCCAGATTTTCATCTGCTTTTAAAGCAAATAATTCCATCACCTGCGCTACCATTTCTTTATGCTGTCCCGTCAGAATTACATGGGTTTGAAACTGTTCCGATTCTTGAAAAGCACGAATAACGGGAGCTAATTTAATCGCTTCGGGACGAGTTCCAAGAGTAATACAAATTGATTTCAACATATTATTATCAGTTATCAGTTATCAGTTATCAGTTATCAGTTAAGTAGTCATGCAAAATTAATTACCTGCCCGATCGAGCTAAAACCCTTACGGGGCAATGATCGTCATGTGTAAATAATTTTG
>NZ_SFBV01000267.1:0-21772 GCF_007095585.1 Microcystis sp. M_OC_Ca_00000000_C217Col | reverse complement strand
CTCAGCTATTTCTCGTTGAGTTTTTCCGTCGTTCAGCAAGAGAAACATTAAAATTCTTTCCCTAACTTCTGCTCTTTCTTCTTCTTTAAGAGCTTTTTGTAAGTTTTTCTTTTCTTCTAAATCTAGGAAATCTTTAGCTGGCATAAGTAGGATTTTTCTAAAATTACTATTTCTATTTTAGGTGGTTTAAGTGCGTTTTAGCTTACCTTTACGGGTTTTCGGTCATATTTCCGATCTTCTCTACTGGCAAAATTTACAGGATAACTATAATTTCGATTTAGTCGATTATCGCGGTTTTTTGCCCACCGAGAGCCTTCAAAAAGAGTTAGGCGACTGTTTTGGCCTGTTGATGACCCCGCGCTGGGTTGAGGCTTTTGGTAACGGGGCTATTGAAGCTTTAGCCTGTGGTGTTCCCGTAGTTGCCTATCGTCGCGGTGGTCCGGTAGAAATTATCGAAGATGGAAAAACTGGTTTTTTAGTTGAACCCGATAGTATCGAGGGATTAGTTACAGGAATTAAAAATTTAGGCTCTTCGTTACTTGTTATGGTTCGATAGGGGGGCATAAATCGACTAAATCCTTATCTGGCAAGAGACTTAATTGATTAGTTCGCTCTAGATAAAAACAATTGACAAAAATCGCTAAATGCCTTTCTCTATAAGGGTTCCATCCCTTATAACCCCCGTCCATTGCATAACACAAACCGAAGAGCCGTTATCGAGTGATCGGGGGTAAAATTGGGTGCATCTCATTTTTGTAAATCTACTGAGTTGGTATTTTTAAAGGGAAACTATCTTCTAAAATTGGTCATCACTTCCGATTTTATCGCTCAATCCAAGCCTTTGGGGGGTTCTACCCCCCAAACCTCCCGTTGGGGTCGTGGCGCCGCCCCCAAACCCCGGAGCGCATTAGTTTTTCGGTGGGATGCTTACAGACAGCCGCTGATATATCTGTAATAATTTAAGAGTCACTGATAATTGCCGATTGCCGGTATTTCTGCAAATGTGAGATGGACTCATCAGTTATCATTTATCAGATGCGAGTTATCAGTTCACTGATTACTGTTTACTGAACACTGAAAAAAAGCTCCCCACTTTCCACTATCCTATTAAACAGGATTGAGAATGACTAACTATTTTCTCATCGGTCAGAGCGAGGTAAAATTATAGATTATGGAATCACCGATCGAACGTTTTCGACTATCTCAAACCGCCAAAGATAGCCTCATAAAATTAAAACGCTACACCAAAATTGACCAATGGAATATCCTCTGTCGTTGGGCTTTTTGTCGTTCCCTTGCTGAACCGAGTCTCCCCTCTCCCGTTCCCATTCCTGCCGATAGCAATGTAGAATTATCTTGGAAAGTATTCGGGGGAGAAATGGCCGATATTTTCTTAATTGCCCTCAAACAACGTTGTCATCAAGACGGATTAGGAACCGATAAAGAAACTCTAACTCAACAATTTCGCTTACATTTACATCGCGGGATCGGTTATCTTGCTGGGGATGCCAAGCTAAAAAAAATCGATAATTTAATCGAATTAGAGAGGGAAAATCTCAGAGAATCTTAAACAAGAACACTCTATCTTCCCCTCTGTGTTCTTTGTGCCTCTGTGGTTTATTCTTAATCCTTCTGGGATAACCCGCGGAAAACTGTCAGCCTGGCTATATTTAACCCAGGGTGAGCGCATCTCAAACGCTATCGACAATTGGCCAATTTTGTGATAGTATTTAAAAAGGGGCGGCTATCGAGGAATGAGAAAAAATGGAAAATTTAATCAAGGAAGCACTAAGCCATCGAGCAATTAATCACCCCTATTTACTTGCTTTAGAAAAAGGAGAATTTCAACATACTGATGAAGTTCTCAAAGACTTTGCCAGTCAATACGGAGCTTATAGTGACTGGTTTTCCCGTTATTTAACAGCAGTAATATCAAAGCTAGAAAATCCCACTCATCGAAATCACCTGCTCAAGAACTTAGCTGAAGAAAACGGACATCTACACGATCAAGATCTGGAAGCAATCCGTAAATTAGGTATTAAGGATGAGTGGGTACAGGAAATCCCTCACCCACAGTTATTCAATCGTTTTCAAGAAGCTATGGGAGTAGATAGCACGCAAACGCCTTGTGTTGAAGCAAAAATCTGGCGTGAATCATTCTTATCGCTGCTCCAGAATGGAAGTTCACTCCAAGCTATTGGAGCGATAGGTTTAGGGACTGAATCTGTTGTTAAATTTATCTACAAACACATTATTGAAGCGATCAAAAAACATACATCATTATCCTTGCAGCAATATGTATTTTTTCCTTTACATACAGAAGTGGAGGATGAACACAGCTTAACTTTAGTTGAGATTGCTAAAGAATTAGCCAGTGAAAGCGAACAGGCTGTTCTGGAATTACGGAAAGGAATGTTAAAAGCCTTAAATCTACGTGCTGCTTACTGGGACAATATGTATGAACGTGCGTCGGCGTTAGATAAATCTTTGACATCATCAGACCAACTCAAGATTGTTACGCTTTTCACTAAAATGATTAAAGGCAAAAAGCTGTCTAATCAGGAACAGGAACTTTTATTGCATCAAATCAATGACGTGCGTATTGGATTGACGGAAGACTTATCTACTGTTCCAGTGGAAAAACTACTACCCGGATTGAGTTCACTTTTGCTATACGGGATGCAAACGGAAAAGCACAAAGAAGAAGTTCTGAACCTGTTAAATTGGCTTGCAGATCCATCTAATGAATGCCAATGCTCTCAAACAATATTAAGGCTTGCATCACAACTTTACCATGATTTTCAAACAGTGCGACTGGGAGCATTGACCGAAAAAATCAATGAACAAAAAAGCTTGACTCATGTGCAAGAAGGTAAAGAGCTTATTTCAACAATCAGCGCCAGCAACTTAGAAGCCTTATACAACAATAAGGTTGATAAACTCAATATTGATTTTAACGTATTTCGCCTACCATTTGATCTAGAAGTTTTAGATCCACGCCTAGTTATAGTCAAGCCAGGAAAGGCGAATGAAATGCACAGACACGCACATGAAACCGTATTTGTATTTCTTCAGGGTCAAGGAAAAGTTATTGTTGATCAATACGAAAACGAAGTCGAACCGGGTACTTTTGCTGTTATTCCCCGTTGGTGTGTGCATCAATCTGTGAACTTAGGAGAAGAAGATCTGGTTTTTCTGGCGATAGCTGATTTTGGATTAACTGGTAAAAGTTTTATGGGTAATTACTTACACAGTGCTAGACTAAAACAAAATTAGTGCAAATTTTATCACGTTAGATAGGTATGAAAGCAACACAAGAAACCAAAAAACTTTACGACGAAAGCGCAGGAGACTGGAAACGAGTAGAACCGATTTTGCTTTCTGATTACTCCGCACGTCCCTTTGTCATTGATTTATGTGAACCGATTGTCAACAAGAATATATTAGATCTAGGCTGTGGGGAAGGTTATGTAGGAAGAGAGTTAATTAACCGAGGCGCTCAATCTGTTCATGGGATTGATATTTCATCGCAAATGATCGAGCAGGCCTTGATTCAAAAAAACGAGCATCAGATTACTAATGCTTCCTATGAAGCTGGTGATATTCGTGATTTTGCGGTCACTGAGTCCGAACAATACGATTTAGTTCTGGCTATGTTTCTGTTCAACTACTTAAATGTTTCAGAAACTATTAGCACGCTGCAGAAAGCCTACCAACTTTTGAAATTCGGTGGCTATTTCCTGTTCGCCGTCCCCCATCCCTCTTTACCTTTTCTGAAAAAAGATAAGTTTCCCTTTTATTTTAAACCGAAAGCTGGCTATTTTTCCGGACGCAATCAATTATTCCCCGGTGAGATTTGGCGCAGAGATAGAAAAGCCGTCGCCGTGCAATGTGTTCATAAAACTATGGAAGATTACTTCACATCTCTTCGTTTAGCAGCCTTCACAAAAATGCCAGAAGTTTATGAACTAAAAATTAATCAGAAACATTTAGAACTAGACCCAGAATTTTTTACTCCGCTTATTGACCTTCCCCTTCACGTTGCCTTCAAGATTCAAAAATGATTATACCAATTTCCGATCCTAATATTTCATTACTGATTTGGAAAAAATTGCCCGATCCTTCTCAACTATTTTTTCATTTACCCAAATCATTAGTCTTGGATTTACTAAAAAGAAGCAATCAGAGATGGCTTGACAAACCCAACGAAATAGGACGGGAAACAGTCAATAAAAATCTTGATTTTTTCCTACCGTTTCGTGAGAAATTGCTCCAGGAACCAGGAATAATTATTTTTCGATTAGATTCAGCATTAACAGAAACAGAAATGCGGTTAATTTATGCTTTTATTTCTCGCATTTTTGGACTGCTAAACCACCGCTATGGCTATTTTTTTGATGTAATCGATCGAGGAATGGATTACACTAAAGAAGCTATACCCGTTTCGATGACGAATGCAGAAACTGGCTATCATACCGATAGTACAGACAAAAACTACTTCCCTGATATTGTTGGCTTACTCTGTCTTGATGCTGCGGATGAGGGAGGAGATTCCCTAGTAGTAAACGCCGCCAATTTGTATCAATATTTCTGGCAAAACCATACAGACCTAGTTTCCTGTCTCTACGAACCTTTGGCGAGGGATGTGATTACACCGGGAGAGATTAATTCTCAAGAAGCTATTCAAAAGAATAATTTCCCCTTATTCTCAACAGATTCTCGGGGTCTGGTTTTTCGTTATATGCGGTACTGGATTGAAGTTGCTTACTCCAAACTAGAAATAGCGCAACCGGAAGCTATCACAAAAACACTTGACATAATCGACAACTTTTTTTCAGAACCGGAAAATACAGTCCGCTTCAAAATGAAAAAAGGTGATGTATTTTACGTTAATAATCGCTTTTTATGCCACAATAGAACCGCTTTTAAAAATTCAGGAAAACCTCGACAAATGGTGCGTAGTTGGATTAACCTTTAAACAAAATACGTCCCAGCGAGAAAGTGCATCTGTCAAGGTACAGATTACTATGACCTCAACCTCCTTGTCACCCCTTCAGTGGTTCAAACTCACCTTAAAAAACTTTTGGTCGGCCTAAAGTAGTGATATAGATAACCGCTTCATCGGAGGGAATTCCTAACACTTCATTAACTTGATCATCAAAAAAACCACCGATACCACTAACCCCTAACCCCAGATGAATAGCTGCTAAATTTAATCTCTGTCCCAAATGACCCGCATCTGCATGAAGATAACGATAGACTCGATCGCCGTATTTAGCCACTGCTTTTGACAGATCCGCCGTATGAAAAACCACAGCAGCCGCATCCCGTCCCAAATCCTGACCTAAACAGAGATAATGTAACTCTTGCCGGAAATTTTTAAAGCGAATTTGCCGCAATTCTTGAGCTTTAGGAGCATAATAATAACAGCCTTCCTCTAATCCAGTTACTGCCGAAACAGCGATAAAAGTTTCCAATAAGTCTAGATCAAAATAATCGGGATTGGGATCGAGATTTTGGTCGGCATAATCTTGGGGTTGATAGGTAAAATGCAGCAGCGCTCGCAATTCGTCTAAACTGAGACTAGCACCACTATAAGCGCGGGTAGATCTGCGTTTAAGCATCGTACTTTCCAGATCGATTAAATCTTCCCCCCAATTGACGGGACGGGATGTCACGGAAACTTTTAGACAAAAAGGAAAATTATATTTATCTTCCCAATTAGAGGGGGTAATATTTGCTTCTATCTTCTCATCTGTGGCTATGATAGTCGCTCGGTGTAGAGAGTTTAATAATTCCCCCTCGGCAATTTTGGGATAAAGAGTCGTGGTTGCCGAAGGGAGTGCCGTGGTACTAGGGGGGAGATTTTGTCGGATATTGAGCAGATCTGCCAAAGGAATCACCGTCATGACACTTTCTTTCTCGGAATCAAGATAAAGCAATTCATTCATCTGACTATCGTTAAAACCACCGATTAAATGAGCGCGATAGTCATTAATCGAGGCTGATAGCTCAATATTGCCCAATAAATGCCCTGTATCTAGGAAAATACGCCGATAAGCTCGATCTTCGTAGCGCCAAGCGGATCGATAAAAAATGGCACTGGTAACTAAAGCGATATCGGTATTTTCTAAAACAGGATTCCAGAAACAAGCAGATTGCAGGTTCGTCCAGACATCACTTTCCCAGAATAAAAGCAGCGAGTGACTTTGACCTTGATAACTGTAGAGACCGGCGGGTAAAAATTCCGTACCACGGGAGATCAGATAAACCTCGGCGGGGTATAATCCACCAGCAGAGGGTGCGGAACGCAGGTACAAGGGACTACCCATAGTGGCGATTTTGGCAGTTAAACCATAGCTACAGCCCAAAATTCGCGATATACGTCGCCAAAAGTCTCCTTTTTGGGGAACTGCTTGACGGGAGAGGTAGGGTTTGAGATCGAAAGTCTGACCGATTTTGTATTCTTTGAAGGGATAGGGTTGTTGACTCCAATCAAGACCTTTACTTTTTGAGGCGATCGTCTGGGGGTCGTATTTGGTCCGCTCGTGGTAGTATTGGGCGATCGAGATTGGCTGATCTGGCATGATAAAGATGGGCTGTCTAAGCTTTACTTTTTAGTTTGACATACTCCCACCCCTAGAAAACGGGTTTCTGAAAGAAACCCGTTTTCTAAATACTCCCCTCTCCCACCCCCCTGCTCTACGATGTCGGGTAGGGTTGATTCATGAATCAACCCTACCCTTGATAAGGGGGGTGGGGGGTTGGGGGTGAGGGTAATTAACCATATCTGCCATTACTTTAGAAAAATAGTATAACTGCTATAATTATCCCATAGCGGCTCAACCCAGAGAAATTCGACGTTATGTTACCAGTGACGGCAAAGTTCCCTTGGCCCAATGGCTCGATTCTTTGCGGGATATTAAGGCTAAAACTAAAATTGCTCAACGCCTAAACCGGGTTAATTTAGGTAACTTAGGGGATTATAAATCAGCTTTGAGCAGGAGTTTATGAACTACGAATAGACTATGGTTCTGGTTATCGCGTTTACTTTGGACAAATCGGAACAACGATTATCTTACTCCTGTGTGGAGGAGATAAAAAAACGCAAGCTAAAGACATTGAAATAGCCCAAAAATATTGGCAAGACTATAGGAGCCGAGAAAATGCCAGTCAGTGATAGTTATCATGATTCCCTGATCGAATCTCTTAAAGATTCCCATTATGCAGCAGTTTATCTGGAAACTCATCTCGAGGGAGATGAATATGAATTTGAATCAGAATTACTCAGACTCGCGTTCAATCACGTCCTAGAAGTCCTTGGCCCTCAAAATCTAACACCAGAACAAATCAAAATTCAGGCGCAGCAATTGGAAGAACTAATGCAAAAACCTGCACCTGAAGCCATGAATCAACTAACCTCCTGGCTTCAAGCTTTAGGATTGAAATTAACGATAATGATCGCTCCAAAAATGCCAGAAATAAATCATGAAAATGACGCTGTTAGTTCAATCAAGATTACAGGGTAGTTTGTAGGTTGGATTGAGCAATTTAATACTTAACCCAAGTTGCTAGAGCGTAGGGTGCGTGTTTGCGGCTATCAATTTGGTCAAAAAAACAAAATTAAAATTCGCCGTAACGCACCACCTCTGTCATCAGGGACGACTACTTCGTGCCAGGTATCAAAAACCCCTAAAAAAGAGAGAGGAAACCCGCGTCTCCTCTCCCTTGTAGGCATTATTTCCTCGCTTTGCGGACAGCACCTCCTAGCATTAAACCGCCCAGTGTGATATAACCAAGAAGGCTCGTGGGTTCGGGGACCGAAACGGGCGCGGGCGGGGTCGGTACAGTCAAGATGCTGGAGAGACCATACATTCGGAACACTTGAGAATAATCCCCATCCCCAGCATTTATCCAATTGCCATAAGTAGCACCACTATTTCCATAATTACTATTAGGGTAGAACGGGGAAACCCCACCCAAGGGGGAAGACTGCAATAAGTAGTCATGCAAAATTAATTACCTGCCCGATCGAGCTAAAACCCTTACGGGGCAATGATCGTCATGTGTAAATAATTTTGCCTAGGTACTTACTGCCCCTGAACCATCGGATAGGGAGCCAGTCCAAACATCACTAATGCTCGATAAATCATTAGGTGTTGTATAGATTGGTAAGTTGATCTGACCATCCCACAGATCTGCATTATTGTTGGCGATCAGGTTGCCATCAATGGCGTAGATGGGAACACCCGTACCCGTAGATGGATTAGTACCCGTATTATCACGGGCATCAACTGACGCGGTCGAACCGATCGCCTTCCAAGTGGTCGTCAGTCCAGCAGCATTCAGAGCAATTGCGAGAGCTGATGTTGGTGTTACATCATTAGTAACAAAGGTATTGTAGTCGTTGATGTCGGTGCTTGTTGCATTCCGTGTGCTGTCAGTCAAAAACACCAAACGATACTGAGCGCCGGGAGCCAGAGATGGGGGGACGACCACCAAAGCAGCTTGTGCTGCACTAGCCGTTACCAGAGTCGCCAGGGCAACTCCAGAGACAATTCCGAGTTGTAATTTCATCAAAAAGGGTTAATGGTAGATGATTTGAGTGCCTGACATTTAGATTTGGGTTAAGGGATAGGGCAACCCAAAACAATGACCAGCGAACCTAACAGTCAAGAGGATACACACTTCCCCCCCCACATTGTATTAAAAGCTACAATTTAATAAATATTTACATTCCTCTCCCCCAGGGCTGACGCTTGCTAGAATGAAATCCCGCTTGATTTGTGGTAATGAGACAGTTTATGTTAGATTTTCATCTATCTGTTCAGCCTGAAACGGAAAAACGCCTTAAAAAGATTTTAAACTCTATCAAAGATCAAGAAAAATTTGCCCAAAGCATTATTGATTATCAGATTGCCGAATTACAAAAAAGCAATTTGAATCTAAAATTAGATTTAGCAGCTCTGGAAAAACAATATCAAATGACATCCGCAGAATTTTATCAGCAATTTTCTTGCGGTATTTTAGGAGATGAATCGGATTTTATAGTTTGGTCTGGACTATATGAAATGCTTCTTCAAAACGAGGCTAATCTCCAAGAATTAAAATGATTGAGGCCTATTTCTTGCAAATCGAACAAACCATTCGAGAATTTCCAAATGTGAGATATTTATCACTGACCAAGAAAATTTATAACGCAAGTCAAGGTTATATTAATGGTTCAATTATTTTTGAGAATAATCATCGCTTAGACTTTATTGAAGTAAAAAATACTGACACAAAACCAAAGATCAAATATCGCTATCATTACATGAACGAATCTCAAACTATGATCTTCCGTTATGATAAGCTTAGACGCACTTACATTGCACTTTAATATCCTGGAACGCCTTGTAGATAGGGATACGAGTAGGAAACTTAAATGCGTCTAAGCTTAATGCACCCCATCATGTTGAGATTGCCACTTTCCCCCATCATAAACACGAGGTTGATGACATCAAAGAAAGCCTTGAGCCAAGTCTTGAGGAAGTGCTTTTAGAAATTGCAGAAAAACAACGAAATATAAAACCGTAATTTTCCGTTAGAATTAGCAGTTTATTGTAGGTTGGGTTGACGCAAGGAAACCCAACAAAGAGTAACGAGAGAGTCAAAATAGCGATCACCGATTCAGACAGATTTGGCGATTGGGTGTTGGGTTTCTACAGTAATCACAGTTACAATGTTTGAGAGGTCTGAGTGGTAACTGATAACTGATAACTGATAACTGAAATGACTACACCTAGCTTCACCATTCCCCAATCTGACCCTCCCCTTTCCTCCCGGCAATCCTTGCCGACGATGTACGATTTACCTAGTGACAATCCACTGGAACCCGGTTTGCCTGACGAATTTCACCTATTACAACCTCAGTTATTACTGCTGACTTTCCAGCCTCCCAACTGGGAACCAGACCTAGTTTTTAGTGCCGCTGACCTCAACCTTTACTACAATGTCAGACACCCCCAATGGTACAAGCGTCCCGATTGGTTTGGGGTGGTTGGTGTTCCTCGCCTCTACGATGGCCATGACCTGCGCTTAAGTTATGTGATTTGGCAGGAAGGGGTTTCCCCTGCGATTGTGGTGGAATTATTGTCTCCAGGTACGGAAAATCAAGATTTAGGAGAAGAACTACGCCAACCAGAAGAACCGCCAACTAAGTGGACAGTTTATGAACAGATTTTGCAGGTTCCCTACTATGTAGTTTTTAGCCGCTATACTAACCAACTTCAAGCGTTTGAACTGGTAGATGGTCATTACCAACCCGTGACTTTAGTGGAGGGACGCTTACCGATTCCTCCACTAGAATTGAGCTTAGGTTTGTGGCAAGGTTCCTATCGGGGAATTGAGCGGCTATGGTTACGCTGGTTGACGCTGGAGGGAGAGTTGATTCCCCTTGCCGATGAGGAGTTAATTGCGGCTAAACAAGAGGCTTCTGCGGCTAAACAAGAGGCTTCTGCGGCTAAACAAGAGGCTTCTGCGGCTAAACAACGAGCAGAACAACTAGCGGCACGATTGCGG
Organism: Microcystis sp. M_OC_Ca_00000000_C217Col; assembly: GCF_007095585.1. NCBI lineage: Bacteria > Bacillati > Cyanobacteriota > Cyanophyceae > Chroococcales > Microcystaceae > Microcystis > Microcystis sp. M_OC_Ca_00000000_C217Col. Next base: position 11,212 of record NZ_SFBV01000267.1, on the reverse strand, counting down.
GAATTAGGGATAGATCCTGAAACCTGAAGCTAAAACCCCCCCAAAAAAGAGAGAGGAAACCCGCGCCTCCTCTCTCTGGGACATTATTTTCTCGCTTTGCGGACAGCACCCCCTAGTAGCATTAAACCGCCCAGTGTGATATAACCAAGAACACCCGTGGGTTCGGGGACACCCACAGCAGAAGAAGCGACGGTGAACAAATGCCGAGAGATTTTTTGAGATTATTCATACATCGAATAATTTGCTCTACGAATAAAGTTATGTGTAGATTTTAGAAGCAATTTGATTGAAGTCAAGATAAAACTAGGGGATTTTACTCTATCATTGCTTATTTTAATTTTCGATGTACCTACACCCTACTAGACTACTGGTCTGTCAAAGTTGGAAATTGACGGATACAATTTAGTTAATTTGATCCGAGCATCGACCGTAATAAAATCTATGGAAATTATCGCTGTTTTACTGGGAGTTTTCGGTTTAGGGACAGGTGCGGGTTTATTAGTCATCCGTAACTATTACCACATCTGTCAACCGAGTGAAGTCTTAATTTTTGCCGGCAGTCGTCGTCCCACGGCCACGGGCAAAACCATCGGTTATCGTTTGGTAAAAGGGGGCAGCAGTATTCGTTTACCTATGCTAGAACAAGTGTATCGAATGGACCTGACCAACATGATCATCGATCTCAGGGTGGTTAATGCCTATTCTAAGGGCGGTGTGCCGTTGATCGTCACTGGGGTGGCGAATATTAAAATTGCCGGGGAAGAACCGATTATTCATAATGCGATCGAGCGTTTATTGGGCAAGAAACGCAAGGAAATTGAACAATTGGCTAAAGAAACCCTAGAGGGCAATTTGCGCGGTGTCTTGGCGAATTTAACCCCAGAACAAGCGAACTCCGATCAGATTGCTTTCGCTAAAAGTCTCCTAGAAGAAGCGGAACAGGATCTGGAAAAATTGGGTTTAGTTTTGGATAGTTTGCAGATCCAGAATATTTCCGATGAGGTGCGTTATCTGGATTCGATCGGACGGAAGCAAAAAGCCGAATTACAGAGAGATGCCCGGATAGCAGAAGCAAAAGCCCGAAAAACATCGATTATCAAGGATTCCGAGAATCTACGCCTAACCGCTTTGCGTCGTATCCAAAAAGATTTAGAAATAGCCAAAGCTGACGCAGAAAAACGGGTGCGCGACACTCAAACTAAGCGCGGCGCCATGATTGCCGAGGTAGAATCGGTGGTTATGTCCGATTTAGCTAAAGTACAGGCAGAAGTGGCGGTACAAACTGCCCGAATTAAGCAGGTGAAACAGCAATTACAAGCAGATGTGATCGCCCCGGCGGCAGCGGAATGTCAACAAGCGATCGCAAAAGCCCGGGGGGAAGCAGCCAAAATTATCGAACAGGGGAAAGCGCAAGCGGAAGGAACCAAAAAATTAGCGGCCTCTTGGCAAGGAGCGGGAAATAACGCTAAAAACATCTTTTTATACCAAAAATTGGAGTTATTGCTGAAATTAATGGCCGCCAGTGTACCAGAATTGCAGGTACAAACGGTGACGGTAGTGGACGGTGGTGATAGTAATCTTGTCCCCAAAATGACTGCCTTTGCTGAACAATTGCGTCAAGCTACTGGAGTCGATCTGGTACAAATGGCTAATCGCCTAGCACAAACCGAGCCATCTGTCAAGAGTTCAGTGATCAGTGATCAGTGATCAGTTATCAGTTTTGAGTTTTAAGTTTTAAGTGAGCAGTGTGTATTAAGTGATCATCATCAAATGGCAGTTTACTGCTGTCTTTTTACTGTTCACTGATTACTGTTCACTGATTACTGTTCACTGTTCACTGATAACTGATTACTGTTCACTGATAACTGATTACTGTTCACTGATCACTGATTACTGTTCACTGATAACTGATTACTGTTCACTGATCACTGATTACTGTTCACTGTTCACTGATAACTGATTACTGTTCACTGATAACTGATTACTGTTCACTGTTCACTGATTACTGTTCACTGATAACTGATTACTGATTATTGTCCACTAGAATGTTAATCAAGTTTGGAGACCACCACCATGGATGACTTAATTAATGATCCCTCCCCTTATCCCCAAGACATAGAAATGACGCGGACTCCCCCCTGGGGAACAGTGACGGTATTGGAGGAAGGTCCCCGGTATCGCATCAATCGCATTGTCATTAAACCCGGCCATCACATGAGTACCCAAATGCACTACCATCGCAGTGAACACTGGATTGTCGTCTCCGGCACAGCGCGGGTAATCTGTGATGAAAAAGAAACTCTCCTCAAACAAAAAGAATCTACATACGTTCCCATGAATACCCGTCATCGGGTGGAAAACCCCGGTTCTATTCCTCTGGTGATGATCGAGGTACAAAATGGCGAATATTTAGGAGATGATGATATTCACCGTTTGGATGATGCAGAATAGGACAGTTTTCTCCCCTATATACTTTAGTTATTTGCCAAAATCTCGATCGTGGATGAAAAAATTATCCTAGTTACAGGGGCTGCCCGTTCTGGAAAAAGTGAATGGGCCGAATATTTAGCCAAAATCAGCCAAAAACCCGTTATTTATATCGCCACCTCCTCGGTGGATGAAAAAGATCAAGAATGGTGCGATCGCATTGAAAGACACCGGCAGCGACGTTCCCCCCAATGGCAAACCCAAGAAATTCCCCGACAATTAAGCGAAACTATTGATAATAGCCCATTTTCTCACTGTTTATTGATCGATTCTCTCGGTACTTGGGTAGCCAATTGTTTAGAAATGTCGGCAGCTGAATGGTTAGAAATCAGCGATCGATTCTTGTATTCCCTCAAAAATGCGGCGGTTGATGTTATTCTGGTAGCGGAAGAAACCGGTTGGGGTGTGGTTCCCGCTTATCCCCTCGGTCGTCTGTTTCGCGATCGTTTAGGCGATCTCTGTCGTAGAATTGGCACAATAGCAGACGCAGTTTATCTAGTTACCGGCGGCCATGCTCTTAATTTAAGTCAATTGGGTCAGTCTTTGTCGATAATTGGGCAGCAGAGAAGATGAGCAACGATTATCGCCGAGAAATCGAGAAAAATGCCACCGATCAGGGAGTATGGCAAGATGCAACCACTTTTTTTGTCACTGCTAGTAAAAGTTAGAAAAAGATCATGAGTCAAGTTAAAACCATCTCCGGACGAGCTTTACCCTTGCGAGGCAACGATATTGACACCGATCGCATTATTCCGGCTCGTTTTTTGCGTTGTATCACCTTTGAAGGTTTAGGAGAACAAGTGTTCGCCGATGATCGAGCCGCTTTACAGGGGAGTCATCCTTTCGATCTACCCCAGTACCAAGGGGCGAAAATTTTGGTAGTTAATGGTAATTTTGGTTGTGGCTCTTCTCGGGAACACGCACCGCAAGCGATTTTACGTTGGGGAATTCAAGCAATTATCGGGGAAAGTTTCGCCGAAATATTTTTTGGCAATTGTATCGCTAATGGGGTTCCCTGTGTCACTGCTGAGGCAAAAACCATCACCCATTTACAGGATTTAATTGCAGCTAATCCCGAAATTCCCGTCGATCTTTCCTTGACAACCATGACAGTAGAATGGGGGGATTTTGTCGCTACCGTCTCTATGAATGAAGGTTCCCGACAGATGTTAATAGAAGGGGGTTGGGATACCTGCGGACAGCTTTTACAAAATCTCGATCTGATTGAATCTACCGCACAAAAGTTACCCTATTTAAGTTTCGTTTAGAGAAACAATCTAGGGTGAGGGTGCGTTAGTAGTAGATTAACGTACCCTGGCAGGGATTTTGTTGGAAATGCCGCGGCTGTAAATATTAAAAAATCTGCCCTATGACTAATCCTGATAATAATCTCCAAAATATCCAAGAACCGATTTTAAACGCTCCCGAAGATGTGCGAAAAATCATCGATCGAGTTTTAAAATTGGAAAGAGATAAGTTATACCAGCGCAATCCTCGCAATATCAATGATGATGTTTTAACGATTATTAAAGAAGTAATCCAATAATTAGCTTTTAGCTATCAGGAGTCAGGAGATAGGGTGATAGGGTTTTGGGGTGATAGGGTGATAGGGATTTAGGGGTTTAGGGAAATTTCATCCAAATGCTCCACTTCCCACTTCCCCATCCCCCCACTTCCCCACTTCCCCACTTCCCCACTTCCCACTCCCCCACTTCCCCATCATCCCCTTTATATAAATATGAAACTACTATCAATAAAGTTATGTAATTTTCGACAATTTTATGGTAAGACTCCTGAGATACATTTAGCGGCAAGTTCTCGCAATACAACGGTAATTTATGGCAATAATGGGGCGGGAAAAACAACCATTTTAAATGCTTGTACTTGGGTTCTTTATGAAAAATTTACAGCAGCTTTTGCCGAACCAGAGTTATTAGTTAATAAACGGGCAATTACGGAAGTAAGTACGGGAACTTCCATAGAATGTTCCGCAGAAGTAAACTTTGAACATGAAAATAAACGCTATCAGGTAAAACGAAAATTTTTCGCCTATCAAGATGTAAATAGTAAAATTAAATACGGTTCAAATAGTTTATATATGCTCTACGCTGGTGATGATGGCAATTGGTACACACCCAATCAACCAGCGGAGGATATTATTAATCAAATTTTACCGGAAAGTTTACACCGTTATTTCTTTTTTGATGGGGAATATATTGATCATCAATTCCGCAGTAGTAGTCAAGGTAAAATCGCCGAAGATACAAAAGAATTATTGGGAGTTAAAGTATTAGATCGAGCGATCGAGCATTTAAAAAAAGCTAAGAAATCTTTACAAGATGAGCTTAAAGATTTAGGGGAATCGGATTTAAAAAAGTTATTAAAACAGGAAAGTAAAATTGAGCAGGATTTCGAGAAATTAAAACAGCGTCAGCAAGATATTATTAGCCAGTTATCCCAGCAAGAAGAATTAAAAAAAGCCGTGACTAATCGCTTACTAGAGTTAAGTGGTGCCGAGGAATTAAAACAGTTAAAAGAAAAATTAGAACAACAGGAAAGAAATCTGCGGCAAGATTTAGTCAGAACTAAGGATAAGTTAAAGAAATTAATTTCTCAGCAAGCTTATCAAGTCTTTTTAAAAGGAATTAATCAAAATTTTCAGCAATTAATCGATCGCCTACGACAACAAGGGGAATTACCCAGTGGTATCAAACAGCAATTTGTCCAACAATTATTAGATCGGAAAAAATGTATTTGTGGTCAGGAATTACAGGAAAATAGCCAAGCTTATTTACAGGTACAAGATTGGATGAATAAAGCAGGAATGGCCGATGTAGAAGAAGCGGCCATTCGCTTATCTTCCACAGTCAAAGAAATGGATAAAAAAGTCTTAGATTTTTGGCAAGAAGTGGATAATTATCAAGCTAATATTCACCAATGGCGCTTAGAATTATCTTTAGTAGAATCAGAATTAGATGAAGTGCGGGATAAATTTCGCCATTATCCCGATGAAGATATTAAAAATCTGCAATCTCGCTTAGATGCGATCGAGGATTCCCTAAAAGATTTACGCTTGGAACAGGGCAGCAATAAAAATCAACTAGATATCTATGAAAAAGAGTTAGAATCCCTGCAAAAACAGGTACAGAAACAGCAACAAAAAGAGCAAAAATATAATTTAGGACAACGACGTATTTTAGCGACTCAAGAGGCAATTAATCGCATTAGTGAGGTAAGACAGAGATTAGAAAATCAGTTTCGTTTGTCCTTAGAAAAACGGGTACAGGAAATCTTTAACTCAATTTCTTTTACTCCCTATATTCCCCGTATTAGTCCCGATTACGAGGTAAGATTATTAGAAAATACCACAGGATTCGCGATTCCCGTGGCAGCTTCCACCGGAGAAAATCAGATTCTCAGTTTATCTTTTATCGGGGGAATTATCGATCGAGTGCGCGAATGGAGTCAGAAAAATACTTTGATGGGAATTGATAGCAGCACTTTTCCTCTGGTGATGGATTCCCCTTTTGGTAGTCTTGATCATATCTATCGTCGGCAAGTTGCGATCGCTATTCCTAAATTAGCCAATCAGTTAGTTGTTTTAGTGACAAAAACTCAATGGAGAGGAGAAGTAGAAACCGAGATTTCTCCCTATATTGGTAAAGAATATGTGTTAGTTTATAATTCTCCGAAAGCAGATTGTCAAGAGGACTTAATTAATCTTCATGGTGTTGATTATTCTCTGGTGAAACGCAGTCCTAATAATTTTGAATATACGGAAATTATCGAAGTTAATCGATTTCCCTCCTGACTGCTAAATCGGTGCATCTCACCTTTGCACAAATACAGACAACCAGCAATTATCAGTGACTCTTAAATTGGTACAAAAATATGAACAATCGCGTGTAAGCATCTCACCGAAAAACTAATGCGCTCCAGGGTTTGGGTAGGGTTGATTCATGAATCAACCCTACTCTGAATCAACCCTAGGGGTTTGGGAGGTAGAACCCACCAAAAGCTTGGATTGAGTGATAAAATCGGAAGTAATGACCAATTTTAGAAGACAGTTTCCCTTTAAAAATACCCAACTCAGTAGATTTACAAAAATCAGATACACCCTGGTTATAATAACTAAATTTTAACTTCTAATAAAACGATCAATTGCTGTGTTCATTACCCCAACACGATTGGATAATTCCACAAGTTCCGTGGTGACAATATTATAATCCCCTAAATATTTTTGGAGATTAGTTCCCTCTTTTTGATGGCCAATTTCCACTAACCTTTCCTCTCGCAATTCTTGCAAATGATCGAGGATATTTTCTAAAGTATCTTCGAGGGAAGGTAAGGGAGAAGGAGGATTATTTGCTTGCAAAGCTTGGGTTAATTGCGTCAAAGCTTGGGTTATTTGTTGCGTAAACAGACTTAGATTAGGATGGGGAGGACTACCGCGATATTGTTCCAATTCCGTCAATAAAACTGTCACTCCGCGACCAAAACGAGGAATATAATTACTTAAAGTTATTGCTGGTTCCATTTGTGGAAAAGGCGTGCTAGGATCATCAATTAATCTTTGTAGGGCCGTTTGCATAGTTGTATTTGCTCGTCGAGCTTTATTGCGATGGGAAGATAAAATTGCAGTTTGATAGGATGATTCTCCTAAATAAACTGCCATAACTGACTGAAAATATACTTGATTAGCTTCTAATGCTTTAATGGCAGCTCTGGAAAAACGTTCATCTTCATTAAACCGTAAAAAACCGAAGGAAAGTGCAAAAGCTAAAGCACTACCGATTAAAGTATAAACTATTCTGATATACTCTAAATTAATCCCGTCATTGCTGGTATCGAGACGACTGATAATTAAAGCAAAAATTGTGATAAAAAATACGGCTAAACTATAGTGAAACCGCACCAAAGTTAAAGCGATCGCTATAGAAATAACCCCAATAACTTCTAACCAGAGCGGATTATCTATAATTCGCAACAGTGCCAAAACAAAAAACGAGCCTAAAATCGTGCCAAACACCCGATTAAAAAAGCGTTGAAAAGTCAAGCTAAAATCTGGTTTTAACACAATAACTAAGGTTAAACCAATCCAAAAACTATGGGTAATTCCTAGCTTATTGTAAATCAAAACTCCTAGCGCACTTCCCAAACCCAAGCGTAAACCATGACGAAATAGGGGCGATTCTAGATTAAAATTAGATTTTAATGGTTCCCACCAAGCTTTTTCTTGACCGTACTCTTTTTCTATCCCTTCAAAGTTCCGCTGCCAGGGATTCTTTTTATCTGAAAATTCCTCGCTTTGCCGCAAATGTTGCGCTGTTTCACTGGCTATTTTTAGCTGTTTAAATAATTTTTTTAAACGATTATTTAATTGGGAAATTGCCACATAACTGCTATAATCGTCCTGAGCATTTTCTAAAACTTTAGCTTGCAGGTTTTTTTGTTGCTCGATCGCCTTGAGTAATAGCTGCAAGCGCTCACAATCCGGTTGTTTATTTCTACCCAAAATTAACCCAGCAATATCTTCGCTAATTTCCGCCACTTGCACGAGAATATCTTCTAATAAAATACCCACCGTGGTCAGTTGTGGCAAGGGATGAAGATGAAGCAATTCTCGCAGCGCAATTAAGCTGGTATTAATGCGATCGCTATCTTCAATCAAGACGATTAACAATTCCCGCAGCTCATTCTTTCCCCAACGTCCCCGACGCGTCAAGGTGACAGTTTTCCTCGAACGGAGCAACAGTTGGCGAATTTGGTCAAAATATGGCTCCTCATGAGCATTAGAACGAGAGTGTAAAGGCAAAGAACGGAGATAGGTGGCGATACCCTGAAAATTTTCCGCCGTTACCTGACGTAAAGGCTGATTAGGACGAAAAGGCCAGATAAACAGGGCCAAAAAAATTGTCCATCCCCCTCCCAAAACAGCGATTCCGGCCCGTTGTAAAGCGACGACCATATCTCCCGATGGCAAAGAAACGGCCAAAAGCAGCAATAAACTGATTACTACCCCAGCTAACGCCCCATTTTCCCCGTAAACCGTCAAATAACCCGCTAGAAACAACCCACAAAAAACTATCACTACGGTCAATCCTAGCCAAGCACTGGCTAATGTGCCGATAATCAAAGCTAGAGCCATCCCGATAGTCGTAGCGACTAGGGTTTTCGCTCTCAGGCAGTAAAGTCCCCCCACATCAGCTAAAATCAAGGTTTGAGCCGCTAAACCGACCATTAACCCCACTTCTGACCGATCTAAAATATCACCAATAATAATCGGCACTGTGATGGCTAATAAAGTCCGAATCCCCCGCTCGATCTCGATATCGCCACTAGGACGCAATAAAAAAGCAAATCGCTGAAGTAGCATATAGCACTTATCTTAATGGTGAGGTATGAGGTTTTCGTTTTCGGGAGTCAGCATTCTCCGAGTCACCTGATTAGGGAAAGATTTCTCTCCTGTCTCCTGACTCCTAACTCCTTAATTCTGCTGTATTAGGGCAGCCAACGGGGTTTAAAACCAGCGTTGAGTTCTTGAGGTAAAATTTTCGGGATGCTATTGGGACTGAATTGATCAGGAAGCGGTAATAACCAGAGACGACCATCGGCAATGCTCGACCCCTCCCCAGTGACTAAATCATTTCCGACTCCAAAGGGTATGGTTGCTAACTGATCAAATAATAAAGCCACGCCATCGGGAGACATACTCATCTGCACGTCACGATAATTAGGTAAGGCGAGCAGGGGGATCATTTTACCCGTTTTTAGCTCAATAATCGCTAAAAATGGTTCTTCTTTCACCTTGCCATCGCTGCCCATAACCAGATCGCTTTTCAGACAGTAAAGGGTTTTTTCTTGTCGCGGTTCAAATTCACAGCTAATAATCGGATTAGCTGTTCTTAATAGTAGTCTTGACTCTCCCCGATCGTTGAGCAGAAATAGCGATCGCTGATTATCCGGTTCTGATTTCACCATTAATTTTTGGCGACCATCCCGGGAAAAAGCGAGGATTTTGTCATAGGTGGGCAAAAATTGCGGTTTTCCCCCTTGTACATCCAAAGGAATCACCGCTACCCCTCCCGTTTGACTGACAACCGCTTTTTTACCGTCGGGAGATAGTAAAAAATTATCCCCTTGCATTCCTAACGGTCGCGATTGTCGATCATCGCTGATTACCCATAAACTGGCATCCCCCGGATTCCCATGATTAATTCTCTGCACGATTAGGGTTTTGCCGTTATCTGAGAGATTAAAACGCAGATTTTGATAGGTTTTCGCATCTAAAAACCTTTCTATACGACCACTGGGCAAATTTTGACTATTTTCGTCATGATTTAAACCCGTGGTAATTGTGTAAAGTTGCTGTTTTGGGGTATCTCGTCCTAAGTCAGAGCGATCGAAGGCCGAGAATAAAATTCTATCCCCCCTCGGATAGATTTGAAAATCCGTGACCACCAGATCCCCAGGGGTAAGGATGGTTTTTTTCAGTTCTGTGACGTTATTTGGCCCCTGAATGATATTACAGACGATTAAACGGCCTCTTTCCTCTTGGTTGACCCCAATATAGGCAAAAGCTCGATCGTGGCTGTAAAATTCGCCGATAAAGTCCTCACCTTGAGCAATAGGTAACTTTACTTGATATTTTTTGCCGTAGATGGGCAATTCTGTCAAAGTATAGGTCAAGCGATCTCCGGCCCAGCTAATTTTACCCGGTAAGGGAGGATTGATCACCAAGCTGGTTTCTATGTCTGAACGGTCAATCGGCCGATTAAAACTTAAAGTAAAATAATTGTCCCTAACGCCGATTTTTCGCCCTTGCCAGCTAAAATTCTCCCCTCGGGTCGGGACTTGATTTCCCTGGATCAAAATCGACGATATCGCCGCAATTAAAGCCAAAATAGTCGCTAACACTAAGCGATCGAACCAAGCTAATCTTTTCATCAGTTATCAGTTATCAGTTATCAGTTATCAGTAGTCGGTCGTCAGGAGATTGCTTTTATTTATTCTCCCATCTCCCCCCTCTACAATAATTACTCGCAACCAGAAACACCTTTGGTGCATATCATACTTTGTGCTTTTTGTCAAAAAAACTTTTTTTTTGCAACAAAACTACATAAAAAAAAGATCATCGTTGTGGGTGAAATTGACTGATTTACCCGTTTTAATTAGGATCACCTTCTAGGTTTGACAAGGGTTTCAACCATTGCTGGCCAAAAAAGCACAAAACAACCCATTATGAAATTCTATCAAATCGCTGTAACCAGCATAACATCGTTGTTAAATAAAAATATTTCTCAATTAATTCTTAAGAATTTATAAATATTGCGGAATGTTAATTTAAATATTCTCAAGTTTTTACGGTCAATAAATAATTTTTACTTATCTTTGTCCAAAATTGGGTTAGAAGTCAGGAGTCAGGAGTCAGGAGTCAGCAGATAGGAGTCGGGAGATAGGAGTCAGTAGTCAGTAGTCAGGAGTCGGGAGTCGGGAGATAGGAGTCAGTAGTCAGTAGTCAGGAGATAGGAGTCAGGAGTCGGGAGATTATTTTATTTATTCTCCCCACACCCTACACCCTACACCCCACACCCCACACCCTACACCCTGACTGACGGACACAAGTGGGTCAAAACCTGACAAGACAAGGGTTGCCAAAAAGAAAAATATCTGGGTAGATAGGGAAAAAGCAAGAATCCCTACAAGATGAAAACCGAGAACAGAA
>NZ_SFBV01000266.1:0-42611 GCF_007095585.1 Microcystis sp. M_OC_Ca_00000000_C217Col | reverse complement strand
ATTGCCCGCAAGGTTCTTTCTACGGCAGTCTGGCAAGCATGGGAGTTTAAATCATCAACAAATTTAAACTCTTTCCTTAATGCTGTGTTGTACCGAAATAACTCTGTTTTGCCAACACCCCGATTATCCATCCAATAACGCAGGACTTTATTCCGAACAAATTGGGTTGTCCGTATTGCCTCATTAATGGCTTCTATTTGATTAGGTTTTGGCTTAACTTTGTATTTTAGTACAAACATTTTGACATTGCTCGATCGAGTATCGACATCTTAACACAAAATTCCTTAAGTTGACAGGCTCTTCGGTTTGTGTTATGCAATGGACGGGGGTTATAAGGGATGGAACCCTTATATAGAAAGGCATTTAGCGATTTTTGTTAATTGTTTTTATCTAGAGCGAACTAATCAATTAAGTCTCTTGCCAGATAAGGATTTAGTCGATTTATGCCCCCCTATCGAACCATACCAAGTAACGAAGAACCAGTTGACAATACATATTTAAGGTGGAGCTGCCCGACCCTGCGCGGGCATGGCGGGGCTTGTACCCAAATTTTCGGTCAACTAATGTTAGCTTTTCTTGATAATTGATCATCCCTCATCACTTTTTCCCTTTCATCAAAGCGGCCCGGGCCTGTTCGCGGTCATCGAAATGGATTTTTTCCGTCCCCAAAATTTGATAATCTTCGTGACCTTTACCCGCAATAATTACTCCGTCTCCCGGTTGTGCTGTTTGAATAGCGGTGTCAATGGCCAAAGCGCGATCGCTAATTACCTGCACGGTAATTTCTGGGGGAATGCCAGCGATAATATCCTCAAGGATTCGTTCGGGAGACTCTGTGCGAGGGTTATCGGAGGTAACTATGGCTAAATCTGCTAATTCTGCGGCTATTTTACCCATTAACGGTCGTTTTGTCCGATCTCGATCGCCACCACAACCAAAAACACAAATCATCCGACCGGAAATAAAGGGCCGGGAAGCTTTTAAAACATTCTCTAAACTGTCGGGAGTATGGGCATAATCGACAATGACGCTGATATCTTGGTCGGGAGCGGTGCTAACCCGTTCCATCCGCCCCGGTACTCCTGAAAATTGGGGAATTTGGGCGATTACTGTCTCTAAATCTACACCACATTCTAACACTGCCGCCACCGCCGCTAACAGGTTAGCTAGATTATATTGACCCACTAGAGGAGAAGCAAAGGCTATTTCTCCTCGGGGAGTCACCATCACCCCTTCCACTCCCGTGGGTTGATACTGTAAATCCTTAGTATAAAAATCGGCACTAGCATCGGACACACTATAGGTTAAAACCTGTTGGGGAGACAGGGAGGCCGCTAAACGTTGACCATAGGCATCATCAACGTTAATAATCGCCTTACCTTGCAGATAATCGGTACTAAATAATTTAGCTTTAGCGGCAAAATAATCCTCCATATCGAGGTGATAATCGAGATGGTCCCGGGTGAGATTAGTAAACACTGTCACGGGAAAAGTACAACCCTGTACCCGTCCCTGGGCCAGTGCATGGGAACTAACTTCCATGACGGCGATTTCATTGCCGGCGCTCACCGCTTTGGCCAAACTGGCTTGTAACTCGTTAGCGAAAGGGGTGGTATGATTAGCGGTTTCTTGGAATCCTTGCCAACGGGTGTAAAGAGTCCCGAATAAAGCGGTGGGAATCCCTGCTTGGCTGAGAAAATATTCAATTAGATGGGTGGTGGTGGTTTTGCCGTTGGTTCCCGTCACACCGATTAATTTTAGGGTTTGGGCAGGATAATGATAAAATTTAGCAGCGATCGCGGCAGTGGCAGTAACTAAATCTGCCACAACGATTACGCAAGCATCCTCCGGGGGGGGAAATTTAGCGGCGGCTGCCGGGGAGATAATCGCCGCTAGGGCCCCGGTTTCCAAAGCGGAACGCCAAAATTCGCCGCCATCCACCCGCGTTCCGGGTAAACCGATAAATAGATCTCCCGGTTGACAAGCATGGGAATTGGTGGAAATTCCTGTAATCTCGGTAATAGAAGCGATAGGAGAAGAAATCGGGGAAACCGGAGTGATATTTGTCAAAAGTTCTTGTAGTTTCATAGTCAGGATTGAATCTAGGGATTGCTGCTTTTAGATTAGCCGATAATCAAAGAGGTTCCTAGTCCGAAATGGGAAGTGGGTTTTTCAGTGATCAGTAAACAGTAATCAGTAATCAGTGAACTGAAAACTCACATCTGATAAGGCTCTCTTGTACTTTGTGGGAAAATGTGGGTATTCTTGATAGTTTCTTGGGTAAGTAAGCACTGAAAGCCTTATCCAAAGACCGTTTGAAAAGCCATAAATTTTGCTTATCACACGAAACCCAAGAGAGCCTCTGATAACTGATAACTGATAACTGATAACTGAAATCCCCAAAACCCTATCACCCTATCACCCTATCTCCTGCCTTTTGCCTTTTGCCGACCGGCTCCTGATATCTGCGATAAGCTAAAAAAAACAAGGCTATAGCTTGTCAACTATTGACGATTTTCTGCTGACTATTTTCGGGATATTTATATGCAATTCGTCGATTTTCTGGCTCTCATTCATCCTGTCCTAGGGATAGTGGTCGTTTTCCCTATTATCGGCCTCGTAGTTAACTTTGCTTGGCAAACCCGTCAACGTCGCCTAGAAACCAACCCGGGAAATAAAAGTAAAATTCCGCCAGTGGTCGGGCTGGAACATCTACGCTTAGGCCGCTGGTTAACGGCTACAGTGGTAGGGGTTAACCTGTTAGCACTAGCTTACTCGGTCGTTTACGGTTTTAATGGTTTTGTCGATCAACAAAAAGACGGAAAATTAGACTCCTTTCAGGTCATTTTTGTGATTTTGATGTTTTTTGTCACCATTGCCTCTTTGGTCTGTCTCTATCGCGCTAGACAAGCTCTCTGGCGCGGAATTTTTGCCACCTTGACTGGCATCGGTTTAATTATTATCGGTTCTCAGGATGGGGTCTGGCGACTCTCGGCCCAATGGTACTGGTCTCACTACTATATCGGCATGGCGGCATCATTACTGATGATTTTCTCTCTGGCAATTGTCGAAGATATCTATAAAGACCGTTCCCATCGTTGGCGCATTGCCCATACAATTCTCAATTGTATTGCTCTGGCTCTCTTTCTGGGACAAGCCATGACCGGTTCGAGGGATTTGCTGGAAATTCCCCTCAGTTGGCAAAAACCCGCAATTTATCGCTGTGATTTCACCAATAAAACCTGTCCTGAACCGAAATCCTCAACCCCGCTTATCGACCCGATAAGTTAAAAAAAGGATGGACTGAATCCACCCCTTCTCTATTCAAGTTTTTTAGGGACTGGGAGAGGGAGAGGGTGAAGCAGTCGGGAAATTAATCGGGTACACACTCCGATGCACCCGCAGGGGTATCGATGGGTTCCTCACACCAATTGTCAACACCACCAAGCTGGGGAAATTGGGGTTTCAGGTTTGTGATTAATTCAGTCCATTCTACCCTTTGAGTAACAGCTACAGCACCGCTAGTTGAGGCACAGCCTGACATTTTGCCCCAATTTTTACCCCAGGCAGCACCGAAGAAATTACCATTACCAGTGTTACCGAGGGAATAGTGAGGAGCAAAGATAAACGCTTGTAGTCTTTGGTCTCCTCTCAGACAAATTTTCGCGGAATCTGATTCACTATAGGCATAAATTTGTAGATTGCCCGGTTTACAGTCAGGCTTAGCACCACAATTGTGTCCGATGGCACCGTTAATATTACCTTGAACATAGAAAAATACCCGGTACCCCGCAGTGATGGTAATCTTCTCGTCATCTTCCTCATCCAAGTTGATATTATTAACAATATACTCGTACACTCCGCTGGGAGATGCTGTGTCTCCCGTTCTGGGAAAAGTTTCAGAACTGGTAAGGTCTCCTAGGCTTGGAATACCGGTGGGAGTCTCCGGTAAATTGGGGAAAAACACACCGACAACTTGTGCTTTGTAGGGGGGGGTTCCAGTGCTGGGCGTTGGAATCTTATCCTGCTTAATATCACATTCTGGCCACGCCACAACCTCCACCACATCCCCTTCAAATTTAGCACCATCGTCCGCCGTTCCCTCACTTATCCATAAAGCTGGGACCGTGGTGCGGTTAAATGCGAGGGGAGGGGCATCAAGAATAGGGATAGTTACCACCACACGGTTACGGGAGGCGGCATTGTCGTCACTATCTCTATTGATAGCAATGTTAGTTAGGTCTTCTTCGGGACTTTTGCGAGAACGTCCTTCGAGGGTGAGAACTCCCTGCCTGGACACAGGATTATAATCATATCCAACCACGCGATAATAACGATTATTACCGAGATCAACCCATCTATCTGCGCTCAAACCTCTTAATTCATCGATTTTTGCCGTCAAGGTAGCAGCATCGTTGGGATTACTACAGGAGGGGGCGGCGTCGACTAATTTTTTTAAATGTTTTTGTAAATCGTTACTGGGATCAGTAACCACTTCGGCGTTTTTCCAACAGCCGTGAGTATCACAGTTACTATCACTATTAAACCTCGCCATAACTCGAACACTATTGAGTAGATCCTGCACGCGAGCCACTCCAACTTCGGAACTTCTTAAAGCATCAGCCCGGACTTTTTGGGCAATTACTTTCGATTGGTCCCCTTGGGCGCGCATTATCATAGTTATTCCTGTCACCATGAGGATGAGTCCAATTAACACGGCAAGAGGCAAGGCAAACCCCTTTTCCTTATTAGCCATCAGGTGAAGGTATAAACGATTGTTCATAAGCCAGTCCATCTAAGAATGGTTACTTTTACTACAATAATATCAATTTTTGGTCAAGTGAAAACTGTGAGAATACAGGAATAGCACTGTGAGTGAAATCACAGACTAAGGCCAGTTGATAGGATAATCAGCCAGTAATTTTTCGATAAGTATGTAGGCGTTAAAAATTATCAGACACCCCCCTTATCAAGGAGGATCCCCCCGCCTATCGGCACCCCCCTTATCAAGGGGGGCAGGGGGGATCGGCATCCCCCTTATCAAGGGGGGACTAAGGGGGGATCGGCATCCCCCTTATCAAGGGGGGACTAAGGGGGGATCGAACCTAAAATCTATTTTTAATTTAATTATAACCAGCTACTTAAGTATTTTCGATTTTTGACTGAACTAAAGGGCTGTTTTTCGATTCAGAATTGCCCGAAAAATCAAGACTATACCCCGAAAAAAGCTGATAATTAACAACCAAAGGGATTGTAATTCTCCTGCCGTATTTTTCAGTGGCCAGCGCTGGTGACGACAGAATAAAAAAGTAATTAATTTTCTCTGGTCTGATAGGATAAGTGGCTGGAATTTAAGGGTTGCTTGCCAGATTTTGCCTCGTTTTTCTAGATTGACTAGATGAGCAGATAGGCGCAAATCTTCCCCTAAAATATCTAGGAGTAATTTTTCTGAGTAGATGGGTTCCCTCAGGTTAATTTCTGCTCCTATTTCCGAAAGTTTTTTCAGATTGCCCTGTATAATTATATCCGATTCTGTGATCAAGTTAACAGGAGATTCCAGCAATTGGTATTGAGTTTCTAAGGTGAGGGGAGCTTCCAATAAAGCCACCAGAGCCGTCATGATAATAACCACGTTATATATAGCCAAAATCAAGCCAAAATTTAGGGGACTTTCTTGATAATTGTGATGGTGTAAATTAAAGAAAATACTAATTAAAGTAATAGTGAGAAAAAACAGCAATGGGTAGGATAAGTGCCAATTATATTGATAATCTTGGCGAGCAAGTCCCTTCGGTGTCACCTGAAATCCTTTGTCAAAGGGTTTCCAAAGAACATGGAGAACTGTTAGGGATGTTGGTACACAAATAATCATCGATAATACTTCAGAAAAAACAATTGAGCGCGAGCGAGAATTTAACCAGTGATAAGTGGCTAACTGCAGCATCATGTAGGGTAAAAAGATATAGATTGTCTCATCGATGGTAATGTTCAAAGGTACGATGTAACCAAAGGTATAAAGGAGAGGAATCAGCAGAGAAAATAAACGAGCTAAGGGAGAAAACCAAGATAAAATTCCTTCTAAGTGTGCCAATCTTTGGGGTAGGGTTAGTCCCGCAATTTTTAGGGGATTAGCTTTGATAAAAAAGGCCTGTAAAGTTCCTCTTGCCCAGCGCAATCTTTGCAGTAAATAAGCTGATAAACTTTCAGCAGATAAACCAGCACTGAGTTTTTCATTTAAGTAAATAACTTCATAACCTTTCGCTGAGATAGCAATCCCAGTAAAATAGTCTTCACTAATAGATTCTATATTAAAATATCCCACTTCCTCTAAGGCTTTTCTTCTGACAAGAAAAGAAGTACCAGCACAGACAGGACTACCCACCCCATCTTTAGCTGGTTCGATATGACGATAAAATAATTCTTCGTCGGGAGTAACGATATTTTCTAAACCTAAGTTATGGGCGATAGGATCGGCATTATAAAAGCTTTGGGGCGTTTGCACTAGGGCAATTTTAGGGTTTTGAAACCAGCCAACAGTTCTTTCTAGAAAATTCCGACAAGGGATAAAATCTGCATCAAAAACTACCACTAATTCCCCTTGAGTTTGTCTGAGAGCATGGTTTAAATTACCTGCTTTAGCATTTTTTCTATCCTGACGAGTCAGATAATGACAATTTAATTTTTCTGCTAATTGATGAATTTCTGATCTCTGAGTATCATCGAGGATATAAATATTTTTATGGGGATAATTAAGGGCTTGACAACCGATAATAGTTCTTTTTAAGATAAAGGCTGGCTCATTATAGGTGGGAATCAGAATATCTACCGTGGGCAAATACTGTTTATTGATCACTGCTTGGCTATAAAAATCAGCTTCTTTGCGTCTATCTTTCGTGGTTAAGACTAAAACTAACTGAATTATGCTACCACTTAAAACCATCATCTCAAAGCCTAAAAGCAGTAAACTAAAAAAGCCATTGAGAGGAGTAGAAAGATTTAAGGTTTCCAGAATCCTCCAGATTAGATAGCGCAGGGTGATAGCGAGAGTGATAGAAATAATGACTAATCTTGACCAAACTTGCGGATGCGGAGACAAGAACATGATTAACTGCGTAAAAATTAGCAGGATAACCGTGGGTAAGAATAATTGATAGCTATGAGCAACCGTGGGAACTTTAATCCAAGCAAGGGGGTTAAAAAAATCTTCTACTAAGCCAAGGAGTAATCGATAAATATTGTGTTCTGGCCAAGATAATGATAAACTGACCATCATTAGCCCGCCGATCACTGCTAACATAATTAAGATAACTGATATTATCGCTAAAATCGACTTGAATGGGGAGGAATACACTGGTTTTTGAGGGAATGGAAAAATCGATTCTTGGTTAGACATGAATCTCCTTCTGATCAAATAAATCTAACTACATTTTACAATTCTTAACAAAAACCAGGACATTTTTGGCAATGACAGGAGCGCTCTCCACCAAAATGCTAAATTTTGTATCAAACCCAAGATGAAACTAGCCAGAAAAAGTCTGAAAATAGTATAATCTGGTTAACCGTGAGGAAAAATTAGTCTATGATAGCCGTCAAAATCGCCATTGTTAGCGCTCTCGTTTTAGTTGTGGTCAAATTCGTCGCTTCTGTTCTCGGTAAAGGCAATATACCCCTACTTAATCAAGCTGTCACTGTGATTTTAAGCCTTTTTATCGGTTTTGAGTTGATTCAACTAGGACAAGCGGTGATTGAAAAGATTAATTAAGAGCTAAACGGGCCAGATAGAAGCTAGTAATAGTTTTAGCATCGATCGATTCTCCTCTGGCGATCGCTGATTCCATTTCCTCAAAACTCATAAAAACCACTTCTAGATCTTCATCGGCATCTTGAGCGGGGGGCAAGCTTAATTTTTCCAGATCCTGGGCCAGAAAAGCATAGATATATTCATCGGAATAACCCGGTGCCAAGGCAAATTTACCCAAAGATTGCCAATTATGCGCCCGATAGCCCGCTTCTTCCTCTAATTCTCGTTTTACCGTCGTAGCAGGGTCTTCTCCTTCATCAATCGTTCCGGCGGGAAATTCCAGAATTCGAGCTTGCAAACTAAATCGATACTGACGTACTAGAACCAATTGACCTTCCTTGGTAATTGGAACTGCTAAAGCACCCCCCGGATGACGGACACATTCCCATTCTCCCTCGACACCGTTAGGTAAACGCAGTTTCGAGACTTCAAATTGAAAGACCCGACCTTGATAAAAAAGACGTTGTTGGAGCAATTGAGGCGATTCAGACATAGAAAATTTGCAACTAGGACTTTAAGAATTAATATCAACAAATGTCACCTTTGTCACCGGTGTTTCAGGTTATAATGGGAAATGCTGTCTTTACAGGTTAAATCTTTTTCGAGAAACCCCATGGCAAAAAAATCGATGGTAGAACGCGAGAAAAAACGCGCTCGTCTCAGACAAAAATACGAAGCTAAAAGAGCGGAACTAAAAGAACAATTCCGCACCGCCGAAGATTTTGAAGAAAAACTGGCAATTCACCAAAAATTACAGGAATTACCCCGCAATAGCGCTCCTAGTCGTCACCGCAACCGTTGTTTAACGACCGGCAGACCGAGAGGATACTATCGCGATTTTGGTTTATCCCGCAACGTTTTACGCGAATGGGCCCACCAAGGTCTTTTACCCGGTGTGGTCAAGTCTAGCTGGTAGTCAGAAACAATATCTAGGGAAAATACCGGGATAGAGGCGTGGTTTTTGCGTCTCTATTGCCGTTTTTAGGTAGGGTTTGCGGCAAAAAGTACGGGCGAAGCATTCGGATAGAAAATCTACGGTTTCACCGATAGGTTATTGCCCGAATGCTTCGCCCCTACAGGACGCGATCGCCGCTCAAGATGCCAGGTTTTGAAGCACGATTCTCTCAAAATCTTGCAGCTGTTTCGCCAGAAAAGCCACAAAACCCTTACCTTGCCTACATTTCATATTTATTCAGCAAGCCCTAAACAAAAACTCTCGATCGAGCGATCGAGAGTTAACCATGAACAAAAAATTCACCTAGACTACAGTAGCAGCCTTACGGGCAGCGGCGGCCTCGTCGGGATGAATACCGAGACGGGTGAGATTGAGACGACCTTTACTATCGATCTCCCGTACCTTAACTAACACCTCATCCCCCACGGCCACTTCATCTTCGACCTTACCGACGCGTCCCTCGGCCAATTGGGAAATATGGATCATTCCCTCTTTCCCCGGCAAAACTTCCACAAAAGCGCCGATTTGGATAATGCGAGTCACACGACCGAGATAGACCTCACCCTCATTGAGTTTGCGGGTCATATTGTAGATCAGTCGTTTAGCTTTTTCGGCCTGTTCCCCATCGGTAGAGGAAATAGTCACAGTCCCATCGTCATCGATATCGATTTTTGTGCCGGTCTGTTCAGTAATCCCTTTAACCGTCTTACCACCTGGCCCGATGACTAACCCGATCAGATCTGGATCGATCTTGATCGTCAATAACCGGGGTGCGTGGGGAGATAATTCCGTGCGGGGTTTTTCTAGGGTCGCTAACATCTTCTCTAGGATATGTTTGCGGGCCGGTAAAGCTTGTTCGATCGCCTTGGCCACCACTTCCATGGTTAAACCGGGGATTTTCATATCCATCTGGAGAGCGGTGATGCCAGAATCAGTGCCAGCCACCTTAAAGTCCATATCTCCCAGAAAATCCTCGATACCTTGTATATCGGTCAAAATCCGCACTTCTTCCCCTTCTTTAATTAAACCCATGGCCGCACCACTAACGGGTTTTTTCAGGGGAACACCGGCATCCATCAGTGCCAAGGTAGAACCGCACACGGAACCCATGGAGGTGGAACCATTAGAAGAGAGGACTTCCGACACCACCCGCAGCACATAGGGAAATTCCTCCTGGGGGGGAAGGATAGGTACGATCGCCCTTTCCGCTAAAGCACCGTGGCCGATTTCTCGACGGCCAGGAGAACGCATCGGACGGGTTTCACCGACGGAAAAGGGTGGGAAGTTGTAGTGATGAAGATAGCGTTTTTCATCTTCGGGATGGAGGTCGTCCCCCAAATCCTGAGCATCACCGGGGGTGCCAAGGGTGGCGATCGAAAGCACTTGGGTTAAACCGCGATTAAACAAACCGCTACCGTGAACCCGACGGGGTAAAACTCCCACCCGGCAAGAAATCGGGCGTACTTCGTCCAGTTTGCGACCATCAACCCGCACCCCATCCTCGATAATTTGGGCGCGCATCAGTTTTTTGGTCAGATCCTTAAAGAGATTACCGATTAACTTTGGCTCTTCCAGGGTTGGAGCTTTTAAGGGATCTTCATCGGGAAGAGCGGTTATAGTTTCCTTAATCCGATTTTCGATCGCCTCTAATTTCTCATCCCGTTCGGTTTTGCTGAGGGTAAACTGAGAGAGAATCTGTTTAATTTCCTCTTTAGCTTGTTCTTTCAGGAAATTATGCACGGTTTCGTTTACTACCGGCGCTTCTCGGGTGACGAGGGGAATACCCAACTGATCGATCAATTCCCGTTGAGCGGTGATCAGGTCGCGGACCGCTTCATAACCAAAATCGATCGCCTCAATAATATCCCGTTCCGGTAACTGATTGGCTCCCGCTTCGATCATCACCACCCCTTCGGGACTACCGGCCACCACTAGATCCAATTCTCCGTTATGGATTTCCTTGTAGGTGGGATTGATGATAAATTCATCCCCTAGTAAACCGACGCGCACCGCTGCCATCGGTCCTTGGAAGGGAATCCCTGCCAACAGAACCGCCACGGAAGCCCCGGTAACGGCCAAAACATCCGGGGGTACTTCCTCATCCATCGAGAGGGTCGTAGCGACCACCTGAATATCATCCCGTAGCCAACTGGGGAATAGAGGCCGCAGGGGGCGATCGATCAAACGACCGGTCAGAATTGCTTTTTCCGGGGGACGACCTTCACGACGCAAAAATCCTCCCGGGATGCGCCCGGCGGCGTATAATCTTTCTTCGTAATCAACGGTCAAGGGCAGGAAATCTACTCCTTCTCTGGCTTTGGCGGTGGTTGCTGTCACTAAAACTGCCGTTTCTCCCGATTGGATCAGAACACTACCGCCAGCTTGGGGGGCTAAAAGCCCTATTTTTAGTCGAATATCCCTGCCATCAAAGGATATTGACTTGTCAAACTCTTCCATGTAAAGTTATATTCCTTTCTTTCGCTTTTCTCTGTGCTGTGGCAATCCTAGCATTTTTTGTCCCCCTTTCCGACAGGTTTAGTATTCAGTGATCAGTTATCAGTGATCAGTTATCAGTTATCAGAGTTGAGTTATCAGTTCGCTGATTACTCTTTCCCGTTTACCGATCACAGCAAAAAAGCTCCCCATCTCCCCATCTCCCCCCGCAACGCGCACGAAGTGGTCTCCCCACACCCTGCTTTTAAACAGGATTTAAGATTACTTGCTCAAACCAGCCAAAAAATGATAGTTTCAGATATAGGAATAATCTGGTTAAGAAAAAAATGTCTTCCCTTGCCGCTTGCTGGCCCAAAAATATTTCTAAGTATTAGCAAAACTGACTGACTCTCAGCAGTTGGGCGGGATTTTTCTAGGCTCGAAGAACCCCAAACCAAGAAAATTAAGACAATTAAAAGGATTGCGTCTCTATTATCTGTTAGACGCTTCTATTCCAGTGAATTTGCGGTTTATCTTCCCATTAACCCCGTTTAACCCTATTTATTATCGATTATGGCTGAAAGTTATTTACTAAACAAACTGCAATCTGTAGAACAGACCTACAAAGAATTAACCCGTCGTCTAGCGGATCCCGATGTCACCGGTAATCCGGGTGAATTGCATCGTCTGGCCAAATCCCGCGCTTCCCTAGAGGAAACGGTCAACACTTACGAAATTTGGCAAAAAAGTCAAGAGGATTTAATCGGTGCGAAACAAATCTTCAAAGAATCCGCCGGCGATCCCGAATTACGGGAAATGGCCGCCCTAGAAGTGGCAGAATTAGAGGCAAAAATCGCCACTTTGGAAGACCAATTAACCATTCTGCTGCTGCCCCGGGATCCCCTCGATGAAAAGAATATCATGCTAGAAATTCGCGCCGGGACTGGAGGTGATGAGGCCAGTATTTGGGCGGGGGATTTAGTGCGTTTGTACTCAAAATATGCCGAAACTCAAAACTGGAAAGTTAGCCTTTTGAGTGAATCTCCGGCGGATATGGGAGGATTTAAAGAGGCAATTTTAGAGATTAAAGGCGATAACGTCTATAGTAAGCTGAAATTTGAGGCGGGAGTCCATCGGGTGCAGCGGGTTCCTCTGACGGAAGCGAGTGGTCGCGTCCACACTTCCACCGCTACCGTGGCGATTATGCCAGAAGTGGACGATGTGGAAGTGCATATCGATCCCAAGGATATTGAGTTAACCACGGCTAGATCCGGGGGTGCAGGCGGTCAAAATGTCAATAAAGTGGAAACTGCCGTCGATTTAATCCATAAACCCACGGGAATCCGGGTTTTCTGCACCGAAGAGCGATCGCAATTGCAAAACCGGGAACGAGCTATGCAGATTCTCCGGGCGAAACTGTACGATATGAAGTTACAGGAACAACAGGAAGCGGTCAGTTCCATGCGGCGCTCTCAGGTGGGAACCGGTTCCCGTTCGGAAAAAATTCGCACCTATAACTATAAGGATAATCGTCTCACCGATCATCGCTTAAATCAGAATTTTTCCCTCGATCGCATTTTAGACGGCGATATCGAAGATGTGATTCAATCCTGTATCGCCAAGGATCAACAGGGAAAACTGGCGGAATTAGCCGCTGCCCAAGAGACAGCTTAATCAGGAGACTCCGAGACAGGGGATTATTTTTATTTATGCTCCCCACTCCCCTCTCCCCAACCCGCAACGGTCAAACCCTTTGCTACTTTTTGGCTTTTTACTTGCTATAATCGATCGTCGAATTTGAGTAGGAGACGGGAGAAAATGGCCGATTGGCAGGAAATAGAGGGGGGGATCACCGCCCCAAAAGGATTTAAATCCGCAGGGATGGCTGCGGGGCTAAAACCGTCCGGTTTGCCCGATTTAGCCCTAATTGTCTCGGAAACAGATGCGATCGCCGCCGGAGTCTTTACCACCAGTCAAGTGCGCGCCGCTTGCGTCGATTATTGCCGTCAACGCCTCCAAACTAAAGCCAGCGCCAGGGCGATTTTGTGTAATGCCGGCCAAGCAAACGCCGCCACGGGGGAAGCCGGATGGCAAGATGCTCTCGATAGTGCCGCCGCCTTGAGCCAAGTTTTAGGGATTCCCGCCGATGCAATTTTGCTGGCTTCTACGGGAGTGATCGGGCAACGGATTCGCATGGATGCGTTAACCGCCGCTTTACCGACCTTAGCGGGTTTATTGTCGGAAAATGGTGGCGAAAGCACGGCCCGGGCGATTATGACCACGGATCTAGTCCCCAAATCGATCGCCTTGCAAACCACTATCGATGGTCGTCCGGTCACAATTGGGGGAATTGCCAAGGGATCGGGGATGATTCACCCGAATATGGCGACAATGCTCTCCTTTATTACCTGTGATGCCGCAGTATCGACGGTTCTCTGGCAAAATATGTTAAGTCGGGCGGCCAATAAAAGTTTTAATCAGATTACGGTGGATGGGGACACCAGTACCAATGACAGTCTGATCGCCTTGGCTAACGGTCAATCGCGCACCACAGCGATCACAGAAATGGGCCGGGATGCCCAAAAGTTAGAGGCCATGTTAACAGAAGTTTGTCAATACCTGGCCAAAGCGATCGCCCGGGATGGGGAAGGAGCCACCTGTTTAATAGAAGTGCGGGTTTCGGGGGCGGCCGATGATCAGTCCGCTCGTCAGATTGCTCGCACCATTGCCGGTTCTTCCCTAGTAAAATCGGCGGTTTTCGGTCGAGATCCCAACTGGGGACGAATTGCGGCGGCCGCGGGCCGGGCCGGGGTTGTCTTCCATCAAGAAGACCTACAAATCAAGTTAGGCGACTTCGTGATGATGGAAAATGGTCAACCTCTGGCGTTCGATCGAGCTAGTGCCAGTAATTACCTGAAAGCGGCAGCCAGCGGGGCTTATTTACGAGAAGATACCGTTTTAATGTCTATCTGTATCGGTAACGGTTCGGGAACAGGTACGGCCTGGGGTTGCGATCTTAGTTACGATTACGTCAAAATTAACGCCGAGTACACTACTTAAAGCGATCGGTTTTGTAAACAGGCTCTCTTGTCCTTGCTGGATTGTATCCCAACAGCTTGATCAACGGTTGACGTTAGGATCTAGTCTATACCGACAATCTCGATGATCGATCCTGTTGATTACACAGCAGCCGAGAGAGCCGATTACCCGATTAACAGGTTATAATTAAATTAAAAATGGATTTTAGGTTCGATCCCCCCTGCCCCCCTTGATAAGGGGGGTGCCGATCCCCCCTTAGTCCCCCCTTAATCCCCCCTTAATAAGGGGGGCATCTGACAACTTTTAACGCCTACCTACTTACTTCTTTTCAACCAACCTCGAAAACAGTTTTGTCAGTCCCTCAGTCCCTTGGCAAAATCCATCTATTGGCGGGGAAAACGCTGCATGGTTCCGAAAAAATCACCACGAATTCCTTTAGAATTGCACCAGATCAAGGCTCACGAGTTTTATCAAAAACGGCTGGCATCGGGTAAAGAAGGCAGTGAAATAGATGACTGGCAGCAAGCGAAAGAATATTTTAGCCAACATCCCAGAGCGATTCTTGCTTGGAATCTAAAGATGCCCTATCGCCGGGGAAAAAGGCTAATTAAAAGATTGTTGCTATCGCTCCAGTCTCTTGTCAGAGTTGCTTGGAAACTGCTAATCTTTCCCTTCTGGCTATTTCAGCAAATACCTGGACTTTTTGCCCGTGAAGATAAAGACAGCCGCACCTTTGCCATTGATGTGGTCAAAACGATTATTTCTGCCCTGGGATTAATTGCTACCCTTTTCGCAGGAATTGGGCTTTTTGTCAATTATCTCAATTCTCAAGCAGAAATACAACTGACTCAGCAACGTCTCATCACTGAGCGCTTCTCGAAAGCTGTCGAGCAAATCGGTAATACTAAAGAGGAGGTGGTAATTGGCGGCATTTATTCCCTAGAGCGAATTGCCAAAGATTCTCCCAAGGATCAATGGACAATTATGGAAGTGCTGACTTCCTACATTCGTAAAAATTCCCCCATTCCCTCGAATATTGAACAACTGAAGCCAGAGGAAAGACAGAAGGCCCCAGAAAAGCTCCCTTCCGTGAGTATTCCAGTTCAGGCCGCTTTAACGGTAATCGGCCGGCGTAAAGTTGAGAATGACCAAGCTGGCGATAATTTGGCTGAAACAACTGACTCTAATAAAATTAAAATTCTTGATTTAAGTCGGACAAATTTGAGGGAAGCCAACCTCATCGGAGCCTACCTCAACGGAGCCTACCTCAACGGAGCCTACCTCAACGAAGCCTACCTCAACGGAGCCTACCTCAACGGAGCCAACCTCTACAGAGCCATCCTCTACAGAGCCAACCTCGACGGAGCCTACCTCAACGGAGCCAAGCTCAACGGAGCCGACCTCAAGGGAGCCAACCTCAACGGAGCCTACCTCAACGGAGCCTACCTCAACGGAGCCAAACTCTGGGGAGCCTACCTCAAGGGAGCCAACCTCAACGGAGCCTACCTCAACCGGGCTAACCTCAACCGAGCCGACCTCAAGGGAGCCGACCTCAACGGAGCCGACCTCAAGGGAGCCAACCTCAACGGAGCCTACCTCAACGGAGCCTACCTCAAGGGAGCCAACCTCGACGGAGCCGACCTCAAGGGAGCCGACCTCAACGGAGCCGACCTCAAGGGAGCCAACCTCAACGGAGCCTACCTCAACGGAGCCTACCTCAAGGGAGCCAACCTCGACGGAGCCTACCTCAACGGAGCCAAGCTCAACGGAGCCGACCTCAAGGGAGCCAACCTCAACGGAGCCAACCTCAACGGAGCCGAGGGTCTTAATCGAGAACAAATTAAATCGGCCTGCTTTTGGGAAAGGGCAATATACACGGAAGCCAAGTGGGATGAAGATAAACAATTATGGGTGGCTGCTGACCGGGAAGCCAATCAACGAGAAATCGAGAAACTCAAAAGGGACAAAAACTCAGATCCGCCAAATCCGATCGATTGTAATACTAAATAGGGTTTGCGGCAAAAAGTACGGGCGAAGCATTCGGATAGAAAATCTCCGGTTTCACCGATAGGTTATGCCCAAATGCTTCGCCCCTACAGGACGCGGGCCGATGAAGACGCAAGGTTTGGAAGCACGATTCTCTCAAAATCTTGCACCTGTTTGGCGAGAAAAGCCACAAAACCCTTACCTTACCTACTTATCCAGCAAATCCTAAATAAGCTAAACGGCGCTTAACCTGCATGATCCAACAGCTATAACCCTTTTGGAGTCTATATCGGTGATCCGAAGTAAAAGCCGTTTAGCTTACTTTAACTTTTGGCGATTTAGGATCAGGTGACGAAACTAGCATTTTCCCCTAATTGAAGCGAAAAAACCCCGCATGACTTCAAGAAATCACCGGGGTTTTTAGGAAAAATAGGGATAGGGAAGGGATTTAACCCTCGGTTTCCTCTCTGGTTTGGATAAACAGAATCAAGAGGAAAACCGTGGGGACTAGGACGAATAGGATACTAGCGATAAAGCCGAGATTATTTACCTGCATGAGTTAACTCCCTTAAGTGACAACGGATTTGCATTAAAGATTAACTCCTAGAATATCATCCCAGAGGGCGTTGCTGATTTGAGAGGGGGAGTGGGGAAGTGGCAGAAAGGTAGTCACCTTTTCACCCCCTTGGCCGGCGCGTCTTTAACTGGTACTTTTGGATCAGTGGCGATGATGTGAAGATCGATATTTTTCTGCCAGATCAGACGCATGAGTTTTTGGGTGAAAGAACCTTTGATTAAATGCTTCCAGCGCGATTGACGGCTCTCCCCGATCACAATCTGGGTGATCCGTTCCCGTTCGGCCACTTCGGCGATCGCTGCCGCCACCTGATAGCTTTTAATCCGTAAGAATTTACCCTCGAATTCCCGACATAAACGTTCGCAGGTTTCGATATGTAAAGCCTCCTCTTTCGTGAGAAAGCGCTCGGGTTTATCGACGAAAATCACGAAAAATTCCGCATTCATATACCCCGCTATCCGCGCTCCTCGACGTAATAATCGTAAAGAGTTGGGATAGGTGGAAACACAGACTAATACCCGTTCGTGAACGGGACAGAATTGACCGATAAATGTCGAATTACTCGCTTCTTCTTCCACTGTATCGGCCACTTCACGCAGGGCGAGTTCCCGGAGGGCGATTAAATTGCGCCGTCGAAAGAAATTATTTAAAGATGGTTGGATCTTTTCGGGAGTGTAGATTTTTCCCGCTAATAATCTTTCCTCTAGGGTTTCAGCGGTGACATCTACCACGATCACTTCATCAGCTTCCTCCAAAATTCGATCGGGTATTCGCTCCCGCACCACCACCCCAGTGATTCGGGCAACCAGATCGTTTAAACTCTCAATATGCTGGATATTCACGGTCGAGTAAACATCGATTCCCCGGGATAAAATTATCTCCACGTCCTGAAAGCGTTTCTCTCGCTCCGAACCGGGTGCATTCGTGTGGGCCAATTCATCGATCAGACACAGCTGCGGCGAGCGGGCGATAATCGCTTCTGTATCCATTTCCGAGAGAGTGAATCCCTCTTTCTCTAGGATTTTTCTCGGTACGATTTCCAATCCCTCGGCCTTTTCGGCGGTCTCTTTTCTGCCGTGGGTTTCGAGCAGTCCAATCACCACGTCGGTTCCCTGCTTTCTGAGACTATGCCCCTCCTCCAGCATTTTGTAAGTTTTCCCGACTCCCGGAGCCATCCCGATAAAAATTTTATGTCTTCCCCGTCGCACAATTGTCTCCTTTTTGGCAACTTACCTTGTAGATTAATAATGATGTGTGATAATTTTTGCTTATGGAACCCTGAAGTGCTTATTGGGCAAAACTTTTAGGACTATTTTGCGGATATTCTATCGGTATAGACCTCGTTTCCACACAGAAACCAGAAGAGCCTATTGACTAGAGGTAATACCGCGCTGACGTAATTGGTCGATAAAAAATTCTTCGAGGGAAGCACGAGCTAAATTAAGACTAATCAAGCGAGCATCCATACTAGGCAGGGCAGCCAGAAAAGCAGCGGGTTCTCCCTGTAATTGTCCGTGCCAAAAATTATCGCGCCAATGTAAACCGAGTATCCATTGCTGTAGTTGCTCTTCTCTACCCCCTTGAACAATCACCTGATAGACATCAGCACGACCGAGAATTTGATCGAGGGAACCGACACAGAGTAATTCTCCCCGGGCCAACAGGGCAATGCGATCGCAAATTTGTTCCACATCGGAGAGAATATGAGAGTTAAAAAAGATGGTTTTCCCCCGTTGTTTGAGGGATTGAATAATTTCCCGCACTTGATAGCGACCGATAGGGTCCAGTCCCGACATCGGTTCATCGAGAAAGACTAATTCCGGATCATTGATTAATGCTTGAGCTATACCGATCCGTTGCATCATTCCCTTAGAATATTGACGCAATTGTTTTTTCTGGGCAGTTTTGCGGTCTAATCCCACTAAATCCAATAATTCAGGAATGCGTTTTTTCTGCACAGAAGAGGGAATTTGAAAAATGCCGGCGATTAATTGTAGGAATTCCCAGCCGGTGAGATAGTCGTAGTAGTAGGCATTTTCAGGAAGATAGCCGATGCGTTGCCTGACCGAGCGATCGCCAATTGGTTGACCGAGAATCAAGGCCCGTCCGGAAGTGGGTCGGACAATCCCCAAAAGGGTTTTTAAGAGCGTGGTTTTGCCGGCCCCGTTCGGGCCTAATAATCCAAAGGTTTCGCCCTCATGGACAATTAAAGTACAGTTTTTCAAGGATTCGATTTTTTTATTTAACCAGAATCCCGTCCGATAAGTTTTTTGTAAGTTTAACGTCTCTAGCACAGTTTGACGGCTGGTATTCGTCATTGTTTTGGAGTCATCTGAGACAGAATACATGGGTCTGATATCCCTCTTCCTACACTTTGCTTTTATTATCCCCAAATTGTCAGCAGCAATGTCAACAGTATCAAAATAGCCCGGTTTTGGAACCCAGAAAAATTCCAACCGGTCTTGAGAAGGGGTATCAGTGCGGGCTATTGCCAGCTTTCTTCTCTGGCATTGGTGTGCATTAGCCGCTAAAATCTGTTAGACAGGTAACTTTGACACTTGAGCAGCAACTGGTACAATAGTGCGAACGCTTAAGGAAACCAGACTCTTAGACAAACACAGCATGAAACAAATCCTCAATAGCCTCAATTCGCTGACAGTGGCCAGTGTAGCCACTATCGCCTTGGCTTACCCTAGCATCGCTCAAGTTAATCTGTCTGTTTATCCCGCTCCTTCCTCGTCGAACGAATCCATAGAATTATACGTTCCCCCGCCAGAAAACAATAACACCAATAATAATACCTGTACTCAATTGATTGGGGCAAATATCGATAAAATTATCGGTCAAGCTCCCAATCAGTGGGGTATATTAATCGAATCTATTGATCGCCAAACGGTTATTTATAGTCATAACGCCGATCGCTATTTTATCCCTGCTTCTAATACAAAGTTATTTACCACGGCTGCCGCTTTACAAGCGATGAACCCGGAAACGACAATTCAAAAAAAATCCCTGCGCGATTGGGTGAATAT
The DNA here is from genome assembly GCF_007095585.1 of Microcystis sp. M_OC_Ca_00000000_C217Col. Lineage (NCBI taxonomy): Bacteria > Bacillati > Cyanobacteriota > Cyanophyceae > Chroococcales > Microcystaceae > Microcystis > Microcystis sp. M_OC_Ca_00000000_C217Col. The sequence goes on along the minus strand of NZ_SFBV01000266.1, from coordinate 22,788 downwards.
CACTAATCAGAGAAGTAATAATTTCTACGCTGACACTCTTTTTCGCTTTATCGGCGGTTCTAAAAGTGTTACTGCCATCTTGGCACAATTGGGCATCAATCCCAGTGGTTTTCGTTTAGCCGATGGTTCAGGATTATCCCGCCGTAATACCGCTACTCCCCGCTCGATCGTGGAAATTTTGCGGGTGATGTATTATTCTCCTAATCGAGACACTTTCTATGCTTCCTTACCGGTAGCGGGAATTAGTGGCACCCTGAGAAACCGAATGCGTCAGACGGCTGCTACTGGCACAGTTTACGCTAAAACTGGCACTCTTACCGGTGTGCGGGCCCTATCGGGTTATCTAGAAAACCCCAACCAAGAACCGATGTTATTTAGCATTATCGTTAATAATCAACGGGTTTCCGGACAGGCTCTGGTGAAAGCGATCGATACTATTGTTCTACAGATGACCCAATCTCGTTCCTGTCAAGCTCAGTAGCTCTCCCGTAAAATACCCATTTGTCCTGACAGTTAGTGAAAACCCGATTGGGTAAGGATTTCCCTTGTGTCTCCCGACTCCTAACTCCTGAATTCTTCTCTATGCAAGAGGTCTAATCCCGGGGCGATTCTCGCGAGTCAATCCGATTTTTTTTTGCGGAACTGATGGCCAAATTCCCTTAACCCGAGATGGGGTTAATAATAGCCATAATCTGCTTCAGTTTGGGTTTGGGTTTGGGGGGAGAGATATTCAAAATTAGAAGGATCTCGCAGAAAACGAAATATTTCTTCTTCGAGACGATGAATTAGATAGGGTTCTATGGAACTAGAATCGCGTAAACAGGCTAAATAGCCTTCTACATATAGCCGGATCTCATCAAAACGCGAGCCACGGTGCCAAAGATCCACCATGTCATCGGTTAGTCTTTGATAGTAACGAATGGATTGGGTATCTTGGAGCATGGGCAGTAGAACAAAAAAAAGAGAGTGGGGGTAAGTGTGTATAGATAATACCAGGGAGAATTGCTATTCTCAGTCTCCCCTATCTCTATTGTACCGACCAAATCGCCAAAACACAGACGAGCGCATTTTCAGTGATCAGTAATCAGTAATCAGTAATCAGTCAGCGCCGGAGCAGGGAGAGGAAGTTTGAGCATTTGTACTAAAATTCCCAATACGCAGTTTAAATGCAGTACAGCTGATCAATCAGGAAAACTAATATTTAGCGATCGCTTGTTGCTCACCTTTTTTGGCTGATTTGGCTGATTTATGGGCTGTTATTGGTTATTCATGGTTTCTTTGTCTTTTTGCCCGTTCAATTTCTGCCTGTAGTGCTGCTATTTGTCGCTGCAATCTTTCGCTTTCGCTATCATTAGCATCAACATTAATTGAGCTTTTTACCCCTATTTTGGCATAGTTTCCCCGGCGAATTTGACGATAGGATTCCGAGTTAAACCATTCCTGTAGATAATGCACTCTTTCCACGGAAAAAGGATGGGTTAAAAAGGAACCATTACCGCCATTATAAATGAGAAATTTATAAATCTGGTTTAAGTTATCTTGGTCTAATTGTCGGTAGGCTTCTCCTTGGCGAATAAATTCTTCTAAGTTGCATTCATGCAGATATTTTTGACTTCCTCCCGCACATTTCATTAAAGTTCTCAGGACTACATTTAAATCATCGCTAACTAATAAAGCGGCCCTGTCTGCCGATAATTCGGCTTTTCTGCGCCATTCATAAAAGGCATAAACTAGACCGGTAGTAATGGCTTTTCCTAGTCCTAAAGTGATGTCCCCAAGCAAATTAGCCGCCCCCATCACCCAAAAAGACATTTGAATTAAAATACTATGATCGCATTTTAAATGACCTAATTCGTGGGCAAGAATTACTCGAATTTCTTCTTCATCTAAGAGGTCTAAAAGGGCAGTATTAAAGACTATATAGGGATGTTCCGAACCCAAAGAATAGGCATTGGCTAAAGGGTTTTGACTTACATAAAGATTCGGTTCTGGAGACATATCTAAATCCCGCAGACATTGGCGATAGATGCCGTATAAAGTGGCGTATTGACGAGGACCAACTTTTAAATCATTGCCCATTAATAAAATTTGTTGGGGACGTTCATAGAGATATTCGGAAAAACTTTTCGCTAATAAGTCAAACCCTGGAACTGATCTTAAGGCCTGTTCAGCTTGCTGATCTAGGGGATGTTTAAAAGCTTGACTGGAAATATCAGGATAACTTGGCATATTAATAAAACCTCTTGTAAAAATCAAAAATTGTTGTTAGGGTTAGGAGTCAGGAGTCAGGACAATTAAGAATGAATAATAAGCAATTAAAGGCTCTATTTACATATTTTATGCCATTTGATCCTTATTTTTGCCGTTTTTGAAACCTCAAAAATTAATTATGCAAGAGATTTATAGAACAAAAAAAGTCAAAATTTGTCCTAAATTGATCCTATACAAATGCTTGATACATCTGCAAAATTGCGGATTCCAAAGTTGATTTGATTTCGGTGACATAGAATAGACCTGTGGGAGAAATGAGCTTTTTTCTTGTTAACTATCCTTGGCAACAATTCCTAGATTTGATAACAAAGCTTGGAGGTTAGTTTGCACGGTAGCTGGTTGGTATCTCTTAATAGTTTCTAGGGAATTATCGGCGAGTTTTTGCCACAATTCCATATTATCATAGAGTTCGATCACTGCTTGGGCAAATTCCTCGGCAGTATCGGCAATTAAAACATCTTGGTGGTCAATTAATCCCATACCTTCGGCACCAATTCTTGTGGTAATAGTGGGTAATCCGAGGGAAAGACTTTGACCAATTTTACCCTTCATTCCCGCACCAAATCGCAGGGGAGCAACAAAAATCCGACTCTTTTGAAAATAGGGTTCTACTTCGGGGACATAACCGGTAACAATCACTTGATCATTGGCCAATTCTTTTACTTCATCCTTGAGGTTACTTCCTAATAAATTAACAGTAATGTCAGGACGGGATACCCAAACTAAGGGCATAATTTCTAAACATAACCACTTAACTGCATCAATATTAGGAGGGTGATTGTAGCTACCAATAAATACTAACCCCGATCGCTGGTCAAAAGCAACTTTTTCTGACAGGGAAATTTCTTCATGGATATTGGGGATTACCCAAACATTTTTCACTCCTAAAGAGGATAAAACCTGCTTTTCGTCTTCTGTTACTACCACGGTTGCTTCCGCTTGATTAGCATAGTTTAACTCTAATTTCTGATAGGTTTCCCAACTCCAGCTAGTATTTTGATAACTGGGATCGAGATAGTCTTTTTGCCGTTTTAAACGCAGAAAATGCAGGTCAATTGTATCATAAATAATTGGTGCTTTTGTTTTTAAGCGAATTAAATCCATATACTTATCGCACAATTCGGGACGACACAACCAAACTCCATCGATCAGAGGTAAATATTTGATTAATTTTTCTTCTAGATTATATCTTTGCGGTGTGCCATAAATAACTTCAATTCCTAGCTGCTGCAGAACGGAAGTATAGGGTTGTTCAGGATAGCCATTATCGGGAAAGAAAATCACTGAATAGCCTAAATTGAGCAGTAGCTTAAGAATATTTAATAAACGCACACAGCCGGACTCTCGATCGTATAGTGGAACGTAGGAGTCAATGACTAAAATTGTCGGTTTTCCTTGTAAACTTCGGGCAGCTCTGGGTACATTATTAGCATCGTTATCTAGGTGTTTAGTTAATACCTTTGACCATTTTTCTCGAAACTTAGTTTGATTAATAACTTGATATTGTTTGATCCCACTGGAAAGGTCTGTTCCCGAGGTGATTCCTTCGTAGTGAATAACGTTAGATTGGGGTTGATAGAGGACTTGATAACCCAATTCTCGGATGGCAAAACATAAGTCTGTATCTTCGTAATATGCGGGGATAAAGTCTTGACAAAAACCACCTAATTGCTTAAATAAATCCGTAGGAACTAATAAACTAGCCCCCGAACAATAGTCCACGGGACGCACATAATTATATTCTGGTTCATCGGGACTATCTAAGCGTCCATAATTCCAACCATCGGCAGAATTCCAGATAATTCCCCCCGCTTCTTGTTGCTTACTATTAGCATAAATTAACTTAGAACCCACCGCACCAACTTGGGGATTATTGACGATTAATTTTAATAAACTTTCTAGACAATTTTCCAGAATACGAGTGTCGTTATTGAGAAAATATAGGTATTGACCTTTTGCTTGACTAGCTCCATAATTACAGGAACGAATAAAACCAGAGTTTTCTGCATTAGTTAATACTTTGATTCCTTTAACTAAAGTGGCTAATTGTTCTAAGGTTTCATCAGTGGAAGCATCATTAACGATAATTACTTCATAAGCTAAATCAGAACTTAGGTTAACACTCAAGGATTCCAGACAGTTAAAGGTGTAGGCAAATTGGTTATAAACAGGAATGATAATCGAGACTAAAGGATCATCACTACTGGCAATTTCTAGGGGTCGGGGTTCGGCCAATTTAGCACTTTCGATCACCTGTTCTTCAAATTCAGAGGAACTCTTTCCTGTGAGAATTTTAATAATTTTTCGTTTCGTCTTTTTGAGTGCTGGTTTCCACCCTTCCTCTTGGAGACTAAAGACAAATTTTTTGAGCAGTTTTTTAACTTTGAAAATAATCATTATTACCATAAATAATCCTCTAGAGAAACCCAATCTTGTGCTAAATTTAAATCTCTTTCCGCTCTAACAATAGCTCCTTCCTTTAATTGTTGCTTGAGGTAGTTTCTCGGTTGTTCCATAATATATAATTTAATCGCTTCATTAATTAAATTATTATATTCTTTTTCAGGATAATCACTACTTGGCAACCATCGATCGAGAAGTTGCATAGTATCTTCAGGGAGAGTTATCTGAAGTTGTCTGGCCATTTTGTCTTTTCTAACCATATCTAGACAATAACAATTATAAACCCCTAGAGCGATTTTAGTTGCTGTCGGGATAAATTCTCGGGGCTGCGGCGATTAATTTTTGCGTGTAGGGGTGTTGGGGATGGCTAAAAATCTGTTCAGTGTCACCCATTTCAACTATTTTACCCGCAGTCATCACCGCAATTCGATCGCAGAGGAATCTCGCTAACCAAAGATCATGAGTTATAAACAAATAAGTGAGATTAAATAACTTTTGTAACTCTAACATTAACTCTAAAACCTGTGTCTGGACACTAGCATCAAGCATACTAACCGGTTCATCACAAATAACTAATTCTGGACGAGTAATTAAAGCGCGAGCAATGGCTACCCTTTGCTGTTGTCCTCCCGATAACTCCCTAGGATAGCGTCGATAAAATTCTTCTGTTGGTGTTAAACCGACTCGATCTAACATTGTTAAAACCTGTTCTTTAGCCGTTTCTAGACTAACTTTTTGATGGATCAAAAGCGGATCGGCGATACTTTCTCCCACTGTCATCAGAGGATTAAGACAAGCGAGGGGATCCTGAAAAATCATCTGCATTAAGCGCCGTTTGGGACGCATTTTTTCCCTGGACAACGGGGTTAAATCTTCGCCTAAAAATTCCACTTTTCCCCCAGTGGGTTTAATTAACTGTAACAGGGTTCTCGATAGGGTACTTTTCCCACATCCCGACTCCCCAACTAAACCGAAGATTTCCCCTCGATAAAGTTCAAAATTTACTTCATCCACCGCTTTAATAAATTTCTTTTCTTTTTTGAAAAAACTATCTAAAAAGTTACCTTCTAGGGTATAATACTGTTTTAAATTATCCACCTTTAACACCGTTTCTTTGCCTTGAATTGCTGTTGATTTTTCCTCCCTTAACTGTAAGTGTAAAGCAGCGGCTAAAAGAGAACGGGTGTAGGGGTGTTGAGGTGTATTAAAAACTGTTTTTACCGCTCCCGATTCGACAATTTTGCCCCCCTTCATCACCGCTAATTGATCGCAATATTCTCCCACCATTGCTAAATCATGGGAAATTAACAATAATCCCATCTGTTCCTCGCTACATAAACGCTTTAATTCCCGCAGAATTTCCGCCGAAACCGTCACATCTAAACTGGTGGTGGGTTCATCGGCAATAATTAACTTAGGGTTTAATAATAAAGCTAAAGCAATAGCCACTCTTTGCCGCATTCCTCCGCTAAATTCGTGAGGATATTGGGACCAACGATTAGCGGGAATTTTCACTTTTTCTAGGACAGTACAAGCTTGACTTTTAGCTTGACGATAGGTTAAATTTGCTCGATGGGCTTGCAAAGTTTCCACACAATGATCGCCGATAGTCATCAGTGGATCCAGTCGCGTCATCGGATCTTGAAAGACTAACCCCACCGCTTCCCCGCGAAACTTTTCTAACTGTTTGCTAGATAAAGATAAAAGCGATCGCCCTTCAAAGGTAATCTCACCTTCCACATGAGTGCGATTAGGTAATAACCTTAAAATAGCCTTACCTATAGTCGATTTTCCACAACCAGATTCACCCACTAATCCCAGAGTTTCCCCTTTGCCTATACTAAAAGATACCCCATCGATCGCCCAAGAGGGAGAACTTAATTCGGTCGGGTAGGCAATTTTTAGGTCTTTAATTTCCAACATGACGCGATCGGTAACGATAAAAGTTAGGACTTAAGTAAGTAGTTATAATTAAATCGAAGATAGATTTTGCCTCTGATCCCCCCTGCCCCCCTTGATAAGGGGGGTGCCGATCCCCCCTTAGTCCCCCCTTAATAAGGAGGGCATCTGATAATTTTTAACGCCTACCTACTTAGGGTCAAGTATGCCACACAAACGGCGATCGAGCATTTAATTACTAATCGACAACTGACCCTAACAAAACCCGACAATATCCCTTTAAAGTCGCCACTCGCTCGCTAATTATCCGTAAACGCTTCTCCCGTCCTTGCCGCGCTGAGGCCAAAAATAACCAATCCGTCTCCAGCAATCGCCACGATCGATATAGTTCCGTCTGGACTGTGCGCCAACGATTAGCCACCTCTGGGCTGAAATTGTCATCATTTAGTGACAATATCTCCCCTTCTAGACAGGTTTGTAAAGCTTGAAAAGATTGTAACCCCGTGGAAGCATCCCCATCCAGAAGGGCAAGACTGAAATCCTCCAGTTTTCTTAACAAAGATTTGTAGGCTTGATGGTAATTTGTCGGTAGCATCCAATACAAAGCGCGTTAGAATTTGTTACATAAGATTAACGATTTGCCGTCACGGTTGCAAGTCCTCTCTCCTCCCAATCAGAGACAAAAACTTAAAAGAATCGCGTCCTTTTCGCCGATAAGTCCGATTCTAGTGTTAGAGAATTAAGTAATCTGGCATCCCTTCGGCCTAATAATTTGCTAGTTATCCCTCTCCACCACCCCTATTATCCCCCCGATCTAACCATGAACGCCATCACTGCCACCCAACCAGAAACCCTCACCGTCCTTCCCCGGGACACGGAACCGAAAAAAGCGTTAGTTTTACCCGATTGGCTGAAAGAATGTCTAATTACCTACGAAAACGACCCCCAGAATCCCGATAGCGATTTAATCTGTCGGGCCTTTAATTTCGCCCACAAACTCCACGAGGGCCAGTATCGCAAATCCGGGGAACCCTATATCGCCCATCCCATAGCTGTAGCGGGATTACTGCGGGATCTGGGGGGTGATGGGGCAATGATCGCGGCGGGATTCCTTCACGATGTGGTGGAAGATACGGAAGTCACCCCCGAAGAAATCGAGGATAGATTCGGTGTTGAGGTGCGTAATTTGGTGGAAGCGGTGACAAAACTCTCCAAATTCAACTTTTCTAGCAAAACTGAACGGCAAGCGGAGAATTTTCGCCGAATGTTTCTGGCGATGGCTCAAGATATCCGCGTCATCGTGGTAAAATTAGCCGATCGCCTGCACAATATGCAAACCCTCGAACACCTTAACCCGCAACAGCAGCAACGCATTGCCCTCGAAACTAGAGAAATCTTTGCTCCTCTGGCTAACCGTTTAGGGATTGGGCGATTTAAATGGGAATTAGAGGATTTATGCTTTAAATACCTCGAACCCGATGCTTATCGCACCGTGCAGTTATTGGTGTCGGAAAAACGTATCGATCGAGAGTCCCGCATCGAAACCGTTACTAACACATTGCGGGAAAAATTGCAAGAAATTGGCATAAAAGTTCTTGATTTACAAGGTCGCCCCAAACATCTCTACGGCATCTATCATAAAATGCACAATCAGGGTAAAGAATTCGAGCAGATTTATGATATCGCCGCCGTCCGCATTATCGTCGAAACTAAAGAGGAATGTTATCGTTGTTTAGCCATAGTTCACGACCAATTTACCCCGATTCCCAACCGTTTTAAAGACTATATCGGTTTACCAAAAGCTAACCGTTATCAATCTCTCCATACCACCGTTGTTGGTTTAAATGCCCGCCCCCTAGAAGTGCAGATTCGCACCCTAGAAATGCACCATGTTGCTGAATACGGGATTGCAGCCCATTGGAAGTATAAAGAAACCGGTTCTAGTCAAACAACTTTAACCGCTGAGGATGAAAAATTTGCTTGGCTGCGTAATCTTCTCGACTGGCAAAAAGACCTTAAAGATGGCCAAGAATACATGGATGGCCTGAAAAATAATTTCTTTGAAGAAGATATCTATGTTTTCACCCCCAAAGGTGATGTGGTGGCCCTAGCCCAAGGCGCAACACCAGTAGATTTTGCCTATCATATTCATAGCGAAGTAGGTAATCAGATGAAAGGGGCAAGAATTAATGGTAAATGGTCAGTTCTTGATGCTCCCTTGCAAAATGGTGATCTGGTGGAAATTCTCACCAGCAAAAATAGTCACCCTAGTTTAGATTGGTTAAATTTTGTCGTTACTCCTAGCGCCAGAAATCGCATCCGGCAATGGTACAAAAAATCGCGCCGAGAAGAAAATATTAGCCGGGGTCGTGATTTATTAGAGAAAGAATTGGGTAAAACTGGCTTCGATGCCCTGCTAAAATCGGAACGAATGCAATCGGTGGCTAAACAGTGCAATTATGTGGCAGTAGATGATTTATTGGCGGCTTTGGGTTACGGCGAAGTTACCCTAAAAAATGTGGTTAATCGTCTGCAAGAAACAGTTAAAAATCAACAGGAAATTTTAACCGTCAAAAATCCGCCCGATGTCCTGACTGATTCCCAATTGATTCTACCACCTTCTCCCGTTCAAAGGGCTTTACCCGTTAGTAAATCACCGATCGCCGGTGTGGAGGGATTAGTCTATCGTTTGGCCGGTTGTTGTTGTCCTTTACCAGGGGAAAATATCACCGGTATAGTTGCCCATGCGGGGGAAGGTATTGTTATTCACCGTCAGGGCTGCTCGAATGTGGAAAAAGCCGAAGCTGAACGCTTAATTCCTGTTAGTTGGAACCCTATAGATGACCAGGGACGTTATCAAACTTATCCAGTAAATATTCAGATTGAAGTGATCGATCGCGTCGGGGTTTTAAAAGATATTCTCTCTCGTTTAAGTGACCAAAATATTAACGTTCGCAATGCCGGAGTTAAGACTAATTTCGGTAAACCCGCTTTAATTTCTCTGAAAATTGAAGTAAAAGACCTGCAACAATTTGAACGCTGTGTTATTCAAATTAAGCTGATGAGCGATATTTTAAACGTTCGTCGCATCAGTCAGGTAAAAAGCGATCGAGAGTAAGTTAAACCTAAAATTTCTGCTAATATCCCCCAAACCCCGGAGCGCCTTAGCTTTGGAAGTGGGATGCTGACACTGACTAAAACCACGAGGGCAATATCTGCACTTTTTGTCACCGAACAGCGTAGGATCGATAATGAATCTGAGCGCAAAAATCCCTATGTTATTATCCCTACTCTCAGTCATCAGTTTTCTGATTAGTTTTCTGGTGGTTGCCCTGATTAAACAACGTTTTAGTCAACAATTGTTAGATATTCCCAATGAGCGTAGCAGCCATAGTCAACCCACACCTAGGGGAGGTGGACTCGGTTTTGTCGTTGCTTTTGCTCTGACCAGCAGCCTCAGTTATTTTCTCCTTTCTCCTTCCCTACCTCTCATTCCCCTGTGGTTATCCCTGACTCCTTTAATTATTATCGGCCTTCTCGATGATCGTCGCGGTATTCCCTCTAGTATTCGCTATTTGGTGCAGTTATCCTCCGCTAGTATTGCGGTCACTTTTTTCGGTGCTTTTCCCCAATCTTGGCTATTAGATTTAGGTTTTGGCGGCAAAATTTTAGCTATTATTCTCACAATTATCGGACTGACTGCGATCATTAACTTTTATAATTTTATGGATGGTCTTGATGGTTTGGTGGCTGGCTGTACGGCGGTACAATTAGGATTTCTCGCTCTCTATTTTCAGGAACCAATTTTATGGCTTTTAGTGGCAGCTTTAGTCGGTTTTCTCCTCTGGAATTGGTCGCCAGCGAAAATTTTTATGGGCGATGTGGGTAGCACCAGTCTGGGGGCAATTGTCCCTATGGTTTTACTTAATAACCAGGTCAATCAAGGTCAAGCTTGGTCAGCTTTGACTATCACTTTACCTCTGATTGGTGATGCTATTTATACCCTGATTTGTCGATTATTCAGAAAGGAAAATATCTTCCAAGCTCACCGCAGTCACCTTTATCAAAGATTACAAAAGTCTGGCTTGTCTCATTCACAAGTAGCGATTATTTATATGGCGGTAACTCTCCTGATTGCTATTAGTATTAACTACTTAGGAAACCTAGGAGCATGGCTGAGTTTACCTCTGATTCTAGGATTAATTGTTCTCGGAGAAATTTATCTGAACAAGAGAGTTAGCGAGCAGAATTTAGCGGTGACAAGAAAAGAATAAATTTTTTATTGCTATGGTTCCTAGAGTTAAATCAAGAGAATGTTATACTAAATCCTCTTGAAAGATTATAGGAAACGGGGGGTAAGGAGCATAAGTAATCACTCAAATAGTTATTGGCTAAAGTCTTTTATTTTACTCAAAAACTGATGGTTTTAATCTGGCAAAAACAGAGCTATTCATCTATTATCCCTCCTAACCAAGAGAAAAGAAAAAATTAATACTTATCGGCCAGGGTTAGCTGATATGATTAGGGAGATGACTATCATTCCAAAGTCAATGAGCGCAAGAACATTATTCGATAAAGTCTGGGACGCACACACGGTTAAGATTCTTCCCAGTGGACAGACACAATTATTTATCGGACTGCATCTAGTGCATGAAGTCACCAGTCCGCAAGCTTTTTCGATGCTGAGAGAAAGGGGTTTAAAAGTATTATTTCCCAGACGGACTATTGCCACCGTCGATCACATCGTCCCCACCGAAAATCAGGCGCGTCCTTTCCTTGACGATTTGGCCGAGGAAATGATCCGGGCGATCGAAACTAATGTTCAAACCAATCATATTCCTTTCTACGGCATCGGTTCCGGCAATCAGGGCATAGTTCATGTGATCGCTCCCGAACAAGGCCTAACTCAACCCGGGATGACGATCGCCTGTGGTGACTCCCACACCTCCACCCACGGTGCTTTTGGTGCGATCGCTTTTGGCATCGGCACTTCCCAAGTGCGCGATGTTCTTGCTACCCAAACCCTATCCCTATCGAAATTAAAAGTGCGTCGAGTGGAGGTAAACGGCGATTTAAATCCCGGGGTCTATGCTAAAGATGTAATTCTTCATATTATCCGTCAATTAGGCGTCAAAGGCGGTGTTGGTTATGCCTACGAGTACGCTGGTAGTACAATTGAACGGATGTCCATGGAAGAAAGGATGACGATTTGTAACATGGCGATCGAAGGTGGGGCCCGATGTGGTTATATCAACCCCGATCAAATCACCTACGATTACCTCAAAGGTCGTGATTTTGCGCCCAAAGACTGGGAAAGTGCGGTTAATTGGTGGGAAAGCATTAAAAGCGATGCCGATGCGGTTTATGACGATGTGGTGGTCTTCGATGCCGGTGAAATCGAACCCACAGTTACTTGGGGGATTACTCCGGGCCAAGGAATCGGGGTTAACGAAGTCATTCCCACTCCCGAAAGTTTACCGGCAAGTGAAAGAGCGATCGCAGAGGAAGCCTATCAATACATGAAACTCACCCCCGGCACCCCGATTAAAGGCACAAAAATCGATGTCTGCTTCGTCGGTAGCTGTACTAACGGCCGGATCAGTGATCTGCGCGAAGCGGCCAAATTTGCCCAAGGTCATCGTGTTGCCCCCCATGTGAAAGCTTTTATCGTCCCCGGTTCCGAAAGAGTCAAAAAACAGGCGGAAGCGGAAGGATTAGACCAAATTTTCCTAGCATCGGGCTTTGAATGGCGCGAGGCTGGCTGTTCCATGTGTTTAGCCATGAATCCCGATAAATTGCAGGGAGATCAGATCAGCGCTTCCTCCTCCAATCGTAACTTTAAAGGTCGTCAAGGTTCCGCTTCCGGGCGTACTTTGTTGATGAGTCCGGCGATGGTGGTAGCGGCAGCGATTAAAGGGGAAGTCACCGATCCCAGGGAGTTGTTAAATTAAATAGGGTTTGCAGCAAAAAGTTTGTTGCTGGAGTCAGGAGATAGGGTGATAGGGTTTTGGGGTGATAGGGTTTTGGGGTGATAGGGTGATGAGACAGCTTCCCCACTTCCCCACTTCCCCACTTCCCCACTTCCCCACTTCCCCACTTCCCCACTTCATAATTCATACTTTGTGCTTTTTGTCAAAAAAACTTTTTTTTTGCAATAAAACTACATAAAAAAAAGATCATCGTTGTGGGTGAAATTGACTGATTTACCCGTTTTAATTAGGATCACCTTCTAGGTGTGGCAAGGGTTTCAACCATTGCTGCCCAAAAAAGCACAGAATAACCCATTATGAAATTCTATCAAATCGCTGTTACCATCATAACGTCGTTGTTAAATAAAAATATTTCTCAATTAATTCTTAAGAATTTATAAATATTGCGGAATGTTAATTTAAATATTCTCAAGTTTTTGCAGTAAATCAATAAAATTTAGTTATCTTTGTCCAACATTGGGTTAGAAGTCAGGAGTCAGGAGTCAGGAGATAGAGTGATAGGGTTTTGGGGTGATAGGGTGATAGGGATTTAGGGGTTTAGGGAAATTTCAGCCAAATGCTTCACTTCCCCACTTCCCCACTTCCCCACTCCCCCACCTCCCACTTCCCACACCCCACTTCCCTACTTCTCACTCTATTTTAATTTGACTGCCATAATTGCCAAGCTTTAACGAGATTTCCCCCCATCAAGGCAGCCACTGCATTTAAAGTCTTAATTTCCTCACTATCGGGATTTAATTGTCTAGCTTGATCTAAGACTTTTTGGGCCGCTTGCGGTTGCCAATCGTAGAGATAAATAAAACCTTGATAAGCATAATGATAGGGATTATAGGGGTCAATTTTAATCATTTCCTCCGTGGCTTTTATTGCCCCTGCCACATCCTGTTGTAGTACCTTAGAAATTGCTAATCCGTAGGCTAAAGATAATTTATCGGGGGGATTTTGTTGCTGTAAACGATAGGAAAAAGCTTTGTCTGCTTGCAGCACATAATCCTGAATCGAATCGTATTGATTGATACGATTAGTTAACTCAAAAATTGGTTCAATACCCGTTAATCCTTGACCAATATTAGCAGACTTTAAGCGCAATTGGGTCACTAAATCTAATTGGGGCGTTGCTAACTTGGAGACTTGAGGATCGATGGTAATTTCAGCATTAGTTTTAATCGGATAGGTTTCGCCAGTTTCCCGATTGAGATAGACAGCAGATAAGCGATAAACTCCGGGGGTTGCTGCCGACTGCATGGCAGTTTTTTCAGTGACTTCAAAACTATTTTGTTGCTCTTCTGGAGTTAATTTTTTTGCCATTAATCCCCCCATAGCAATACCATGATCGTGCATCCAATAATCCTTACCATCCACTTCTTGCCAAGTTAAAATTACTATCCCTGACTTTAATTGTTGCCAGTCTCCAGCCCATTTGTAAACCACAGGAATTGGTTGATTAGGAGATGCTTTTTCAGCAATGGCAATCTCTCTTAATTCCACCTGTTTTGGCGCATTTTCAAGGGTTTTAACCGTGACGGAAGGATATATTTTTCGGTGTAGGGACAGGGTACTATCATCCGGTAACTGCCAAGTTTTCTCTACTTGGAAATCTGAACCAGTGGCGACTCGATTAACAATTTTTTTCTGGACATCGGGGACGGAACCCTGTTCACCAGTTTTAGTTAAAAACCAATCTAAAGAATTGACATCCTTTTCGATATCTTCTTCCCTAACTCCCACCTGTCTCCCAGCAACCTGGAAATTATGTTTACCACCGTAGAAAGAGAAGGTATGTTGATTTAATTCGGGGGTGGAAGGTAAAACCCCTAGGGTGCTGCGAAGATAGGGAGAATCGGCTAGAATCTCTTTAACTACTTCTTCGTGCTGCCAACCAGTTTTTAAATAGGGATGGTGTTGTAATTCGGGACTGAAAACATTAGTAATTACATCTCCCCCCAAGGGGAATAAATTTAAGCTGGTGAGGATAGCGGCAATAGTTATCGTTCCCCAACGGATACCAGATCCAAAACGACCGCGCCAAGATAATAAACCAACGGATAAAATTAAGGATAAAGTCGGTAAAAGCGGCAAAATATAACGAGCATCTTTATTGATATTGAGGGATGATAATAGGTATCCCCCCAGCAGAAAAACTCCTAACCAAATCCACACAGGACGATTAACCTTATCTTCGGTTTTTATATGGCGTAAGGAGATTAATAATCCCACCACGGGAACTAATAATAATACCCAGGAAAGAAAATAGGGTAAAACTTGCGCGTAAAATGTCCAGGCATCTGGACTGGTAAGAGGCGGATCTCCCTCCAAAATCGCCGAATCTACCGTGGCACGTTTGCCCGCGGTTAACATTAATAACCAATTCGTCCGATACCAGGGAAACATTAACAATGCTGCCGTCAAAAAACTGAGCATTAATTGCGCTAGATTACCCCAACGTTTTCGCCAAAGATTTTCGCCCAATACCCACAAAATCGGCAAAAAGAGGAAAAATAGGGCGGTTTGTTTGACTAACATCCCTAAACCGAAAGAAATCCCGAAAGCGATCGCTTTTAGCCAGCCATGACCACTAAATCGCCACCATGTCAAGCAGAAGTAAGAAAACGTTACAATTGCCGCTAAGGGAAAATCTAAGAGATATTCGAGGCGATAATAGTATAAACCGGGTAGAAATTGACAGATTAAGACCGCCCATAAAGCCACAGTCCCATTAAAGAGGATAATTCCCAATCCGTACACAGAAAAGAGCAGTAGGGCGCTATAGATAGCCATTACCCACATACCCGCGTCAAGGCTAATACCAAAGAGATTAAAGAAGGGAATCGTTAAAAGATAGGTTAAAGGGGGAATTTTTGGCGACATTAGCCATAAACCGCGCCACCAATCCCCATCAAACCAGCGCGGATTTTGGAAAGCTTGGGTATAGATAATCCCACCGTTGAGATAATCGGCCTGATCCCAAGCAGGAATAGTATGATCGAGACTAAACCAGAATCTATCGACTAATACCCCCAATATCCAAATAATAGTGACAATAATTAATTCCTGTCTCCTATCTAGCGATCGCTTCAAAATGACTCTCCCTCGGACAACTCTCAATTATTCTGCCACGCTCTCAAGCGACCCTGAAAAAATCGCCAGCGAGAAACACCAGATCGATCGGGTAAAATAAAGATTTAGTGAAAAATTGTAACAGGAACTTGACAAATGCGAGTGGTGATCGTTGGTGCGGGATTAGCGGGAATGGCAACAGCTATCGATCTGGTCGATGCGGGCTGTACAGTAGAAATATTAGAATCTCGTCCCTTTGTCGGGGGAAAAGTCGGTAGTTGGGTAGATGCAGACGGTAATCACATCGAGATGGGCTTGCACGTCTTTTTTGGTTGTTACTACAATCTTTTTGAGTTAATGAAAAAAGTGGGCGCTTTTCAATCCCTACTACTCAAAGAACACACCCACACTTTTATCAACGAAGGAGGAAAAATCGGCGAATTAGACTTTCGTTTCGCCGCGGGTGCGCCTTTTAACGGTTTAAAAGCCTTTTTTACCTCCTCTCAACTCTCGGCAGCCGATAAAATCTTTAATTCTCTGGCCTTAGGTACCAGTCCCATCGTCCGCGGTCTGATAGACTTTCAAGGAGCGATGAAAACGATTCGGGAGCTGGACTCGATTAGTTTTGCCGATTGGTTTCGTAGCCATGGCGGTAATGAAGGCAGTTTAAAAAAAATGTGGAATCCGATCGCCTATGCCTTAGGATTTATCGATACGGAAAATATCTCGGCCCGTTGTATGCTGACGATTTTCCAATTTTTCGCCGCTAAAACCGAAGCTTCCGTCCTGCGGATGTTGGAAGGTTCCCCCCACGAATACCTGCATAAACCGATTATTAACTATCTGGAGGCACGGGGTGCCAAAATCTCCACCCGTCGTCAAGTGCGGGAAATTCTCTATTCTGGAGAGGGCGAAAATCTGCAAGTTAATGGCATGATCGTCGCTAACGGAGAAACCACAGAAACTATCACCGCAGATGCCTACGTTTGCGCTGGTGATGTCCCTGGTATTCAGCGTCTTATTCCCCAAGATTGGCGAAAAATGCCGATTTTTGACAATATTTTCCGACTAGAAGCAGTTCCCGTCGCTACGGTACAATTGCGTTTTGACGGTTGGGTGACGGAGTTAAATGATGCCGAAAAACGCCGACAACTGCAAAAAGCGGTGGGAATTGACAATCTTTTGTACACCCACCAAGCGGATTTTTCCTGTTTTGCAGATCTTGCTCTCACCAGTCCTAGGGATTATTATCGCCCCGGAGAAGGTTCTTTATTACAGTTGGTTTTAACCCCTGGGGATCCTTTTATTAAAGCTAAAAATGAAGATATTGCCCAGCACGTTTTAGCGCAAGTCCATAAGTTATTTCCCTCCTCGCAGGAATTAAAGATGACTTGGTTTAGTGTGGTGAAATTGGCCCAGAGTCTCTATCGGGAAGCACCGGGGATGGATGTCTATCGTCCCTCGCAAGCGACTCCTATCGCTAACTTTTTCCTTGCTGGTAGTTATACCCAACAGGATTACATTGATAGCATGGAAGGAGCCACTTTATCCGGTAAACAGGCAGCCAAAGCGATCCTACAACAGGCCGAGCGCCGGAAATCTTTAGCCACGGTTTGAGCAAACAGCCGGCAATCTCGTCCCTTAAGAAGGGATTGCCTCTAGATTTGTTTTCAGTGGCAAAAGATAACCGCTATAGCTAACTTGGCAAGTCAGCCCCTCAGGCCAAGCTATACAAAAAAGACCGATCAAGCTAGACTCGTAAAAAGATAACTCCATCTAGAAGACTTACCCTAGAGTGGAAAGAACGTCGGAAAAATCTCGTCAGAAATAGGAGTCAATCGAGTTTATGCCAGAGCTTGCTGTACCATTAGAGCTTGATTTCACCAGCGAAACCTATAAATCAGCCTATAGTCGCATTAATGCCATCGTTATTGAAGGCGAATACGAGGCCAATAGTAATTATATTCAATTAGCAGACATCCTCACCGATAAAAAAGAAGAATTACACCGTCTGGCAAAAATGGAAAACCGTCACATGAAAGGTTTTCAAGCTTGCGGCCGAAATTTGCAAATCACCCCTGATATGGATTATGCCAAAGAATTCTTTTCCTCTCTGCACAATAACTTCCAAATTGCCTACGCAGAAGGTAAAGTTGTCACCTGTTTATTAATCCAATCTTTGATTATCGAAGCTTTCGCGATCGCTGCCTATAATATTTATATTCCCGTTGCTGATCCTTTTGCCCGTAAAATTACTGAAGGCGTAGTTAAAGACGAATATTTACACCTCAATTTTGGCGAAGAATGGCTAAAAGCGAACTTTGAAACCGCTAAAGAGGAATTAGAAGCGGCAAATCGCGCTAATCTACCCATTGTCTGGAAAATGCTCAATCAAGTCGAGGATGATGCTCGCGTTCTCGCTATGGAAAAAGAGGCCCTCGTGGAAGACTTTATGATTAGCTACGGGGAAGCGTTAAGCAATATCGGTTTCAGCACCCGTGATATCATGCGGATGTCTGCCTACGGATTAACTGCTGTCTAAAGCTTGAGCATCGAGATTTCTTTTTTCCCCTGCTGCCGCTCCACACAGAGCGGCTCTTTTGTGTATTATATTTAAGAGTCTTAACGATTTCTTAGCAATATCCTCATTTTTATCTAGTGCCATCTAGTCTAACGAAAGAACAATCAATGTTTGGTCTTATAGGTCATCTTACCAGTTTAGAACACGCCCAATCGGTCGCCGACGATCTAGGTTATCCTGAATATGCTAACCAGGGATTAGATTTTTGGTGCGCTGCCCCCCCGCAAATTGTCGATGATTTTCATGTCACCAGCATCACGGGACAAACCATCACGGGTAAATACATCGAATCCTGTTTTTTACCGGAGATGTTGTCGAATCGTTGGGTAAAGTCTGCTATTCGTAAGGTGCTAAATGCCATGGCACTCGCTCAAAAAAGTGATATCAATATCACCGCACTCGGCGGTTTTTCTTCAATTATTTTCGAGGAGTTTAATCTCAAAGATAATCGACAGGTGCGGAATATCGAGCTAGATTTTGGCCGTTTTACCACCGGTAACACCCACACCGCTTACGTCATCTGCACTCAGGTGGAAACCCTTGCTAAAAAAATGGGCATTGATTTAGCTCAATCTACCGTCGTGGTTTGTGGGGCCACCGGAGATATCGGCAGCGCTGTTTGTCGTTGGTTAAATGAAAAAACCGATACAAAAGAACTAATCTATGTGGCACGCAATCAAGAGCGTTTACAATCTCTCCAAGAGGAGTTAGGTCGCGGTAAAATTCTCCCCCTAGAGGAGGCTTTACCCCTAGCTGATATCATTGTTTGGGTGGCTAGTATGCCTAAAGGGGTAGAAATTGATCCAGATAAACTCAAGCGCCCCTGCATTATTATTGATGGTGGTTATCCGAAAAATTTAGGCATGGTGTTAAATGCCCCCGATATTTCGGTGATTAAGGGCGGCATTGTCGAGCATTCCCTCGATATTGACTGGAAAATTATGAAAATCGTTAATATGGATATTCCCTCTCGTCAAATGTTTGCCTGTTTTGCTGAGGCGATTTTATTGGAGTTGGAGGGTTGGCAAACTAATTTTTCCTGGGGACGCAATCAAATTACTGTCCCTAAAATGGAACAAATCGGCGCAGCTTCCCGTAAACACGGTTTTCAACCTTTGTTATTTTAATTCATGCCCCCAATCCCCCCCCCACCGACCACGGAATTAGAAGTTTTAGGCGACAAATAATTAGAAGTGAGGGCTTGACTTTGCCGGCGGCTTGGGTTATGATTGTTTCATAATGGGATGTTTGTGTTTATCTTTAAGTGCTTAGATTAAGATTATGAATAAACTCTTTTAAAAATATTATCCCAAAATCTGCCCACAAAAGCAAGCAAAATTTTGCCATCAATTGTTAAATTTTGTTAAGAAAAATCCCAATAGTGACAAGGAAGAGAACTCCCTTAACAGATCAGTCCGATCTCTTTGATAGTTTCTCAGGGCTTTTGGGGGAATTATAGAGATGTGGGACTGATTTTTAGCTTTCTAGCAAAGACGACAAAACCACTAAACTCTATGAAAACTTGGTTAGAAGATCGCGGTATTTTACCCGCTTACGGTGGGGGGGTAATCATTGGCATTACCCTCTGTTTTTTCGGAGCTGCGACCAATACCATGGCGGGATGGTTGTATGCTATCTCTGGCACGACGATCGCTGTTTTAATTTTATCGATAATTTTACCCCGTCGTTCCCTTCTTCCTCTGAAAGTGCGTCGTCTTGCCATTGTACCCGTGAGTGCAGGAGACGATCTTAGTATTAGCCTAGAGATAGAAAATACTAGCAATCAGCCGATAAATCTGTTAGAAGTGACAGATATCCTGCCTATAGTTCTCGATCAGCCAAAAATAACCCCAATAGAAGTGATTGCCTCCAAAAGTTGCCATCGTTGGACTTATTATTTACCCACCAGTAAACGAGGTATTTATCACTGGCAAGAAGTACAATTAAGAACAGCGGCCCCTCTCGGTTTATTTTGGTGTCGTCGTTGTCAGCAAGCAGCGGCTAAAGCTTTAGTTTATCCCCAAGTTTTACCCTTGCAACAATGTCCCCTGATCGATTCCCTCGGTCAAGAGATGGAACAAAAATTAGAAAATAATCGCTATTATCAAAGGGCTAGTCAAGGACTTACCCGTAACTTGAGACAATATCGCCAGGGTGATTCTACCCGTTTAATTCACTGGAAAACTAGCGCCCGTTTGGGAGAATTGCAAATTCGGGAATTAGAAGTGTTAACGGGGGGACAGGAAGTGATTATCTGTCTCGATACCCTCTGTGATTGGCAAGAAGACAGTTTTGAACGGGCGATTATTGCCGCTGCTTCCCTCTATTTTTATGCCCATCGTCGGCAACTAAATGTGAAACTCTGGACCGGTGAAACGGGGTTAATTCAGGGGGAAAGGGTCATTTTAGAAACTTTAGCGGCTATAGAGGCAAAAGCTAGTCAAAAAAATGCCAATCTGCCTAATTTACCGCTAATTTGGTTGACAAGTAACTTCAATTCCATCGAACCACTCACCCCCGGGAGCCGTTGGTTATTTTTCCTCGCTGCCGATTCTAGGGAGAGTCCTTCACCCTTAATCCGACAGTTTAGCGGATTGGCGATCAAACCAGAAATTTCTCTACAACAACAATTGCAAAAACCCCCTCGTTGAGGAAATTTCCGTTCACAGTCTAGATTGAGAGGAAATTCTCCCGAAAAAAATGCCCGTATCCCGGAAAAAGATGTTATGATAGAAAAGACTCGGACTCATGCGATCGCAACGCCTTAACCTTGTCAGGACCGGAAGGTAGCAGCAATACGGGATGCTTGTGACTGGCGTGATCTCCGGGTCTTTTTGTTGCCTGTGACGGTCGCTGTTGTGAACGCTTTCAAAACTTTTCGATCGCTTACTGCCGAGACTCGTCGTCAACTACTGATCCTCTTCGTCACGGCGCTGTTTTTCTGGATAAGTATCACCACTCTCGTCCCCACTCTCCCCACCTATATTAAATTACTAGGCGGTAGCAAACAAGATATCGGTTTTGTCATGGGGGCCTTTGCCATCGGTTTAATTTTATCGCGCAGTTGGTTAGGCAATCTAGTCGATCGCCGCAGTCGCAAATTAGTGGTTTTATTTGGAACTATTGTCGCCGCTACCGCACCCCTCGGTTATCTATTTTTTCGCGATCTTTCCTCTTTATTCGCCGTCCGCGCCTACCATGGCCTCAGTATCGCTGCTTTTACCACTGGTTACAGTACCCTAGTGGTGGATTTTTCCCCCGTTCGTCAACGGGGGGAGATAATTGGTTATATGAGCTTAACTGCACCCCTAGGCATGGGAATCGGTCCGGCTTTAGGCAGTTATCTCTACGAATCGATCGGTTATGACGGTTTATTTCTAGTTTCTGCCACTTCAGGAGCGATCGCCTTTCTCTTGGGTTTCTCCATTCAAGAACCAGACTTCAAGAAAAAATTAGCCCAAATGAAGGCAGAAAATCAGACAATCGAGCGCAGTTTTTGGGCATTATGTCAAGAGCGAGCTTTTTTAGTCCCTACCTTAGTTTTTCTATTGGTCGGTACTTTATTCGGCGGTTTAGTCGCTTTTTTACCCCTGTTTCTCCTCGAAAATCAGATCCCTTTCAGTGCCGGTCTATTCTACAGTTATGCGGCACTATCGGGCGTAATCGGACGGATTTTGTCGGGAGGAGCCAGTGATCGCTATGGACGGGGTTTATTCATCACTATTAGCGTTTTTTGCTATGGTTTATCCATGTTGGTTCTATCCTCTGCCCGATCTCCTTCCGATTTAATTTTAGCCGCTATCCTCGAAGGTACGGGAGGGGGGATTTTATTCCCTATGTTACTGGCTTTAATCTCCGATCGCTCTGGGCCCCAAGAACGCGGCCGGGCCTATTC
The DNA here is from genome assembly GCF_007095585.1 of Microcystis sp. M_OC_Ca_00000000_C217Col. Classification (NCBI taxonomy): domain Bacteria; kingdom Bacillati; phylum Cyanobacteriota; class Cyanophyceae; order Chroococcales; family Microcystaceae; genus Microcystis; species Microcystis sp. M_OC_Ca_00000000_C217Col. Next base: position 692 of record NZ_SFBV01000266.1, on the reverse strand, counting down.
TATCTGCATCGGCGGTTTTGATGTGGGAACAGCCTTAGCCGGTCCAATTCTGGGGGTTTTAGCAATTTCCTACGAAACTATGTTTAGTTTATCGTCAGGATTAGCTGTTATTGCTCTCTTTCTCTTTTTTACTCTCTCTAACCCCACTATATTTCATTCTTTTCTCTTCGCTTTCGGTTTAGAAAAAGATCGTTATGCTCTGCGCGGACAATTACAATAAAGCTTACTGAAAAAGTTTTTCCTAGGGCAGGGTTATTTTTGAGGTTGAAAATTATCGGGAATATCTAATTCAAATACTTGGTCATGAATCCGAGCCACATAAAGCCCTTCTTGCAGAATTTTTTCCCGTAATTCCGGGGATAAATCAACCGCCGCTAATATGCCATAGAGTTTTTTATCTTTGTGTTCGGGAAAAAAGCGGCGAAACCGTTGCAAAATACTTTTTAATTGTGTAATAGACTCCTCTCTGGCATGACTTTTAACCTCAACGATATAAGCAGTATTTAGCTCACCATTGGTATAGGCAAGAACATCAATTTCTAGGTGTTTTCCTTCTTTACTGACTCGCACACTGGGACTAACAACTTCCATACCAAAGCGTTGTCTGAGAATCGTTTCCATTGAGGGAAGGGCAAGTCCTTCGGTAAAGCTGCCGAATTTGGCACCAAGTCCCCCAATTTGTTTGCCCAGTT
>NZ_SFBV01000265.1:0-44342 GCF_007095585.1 Microcystis sp. M_OC_Ca_00000000_C217Col | reverse complement strand
CCTCCTATTAGTCGTCGTCAACTTCACCTGATGGTTTTTTCTAAAGGTGGTAAACGACGTAAATATGGTGGCTCTACCACAAGACATGGGTTCCGTAAAGGAGATTTAGTTTCTTCTCCTAAAGGAATTGGTTATGTTAGTGGAGATACCGAAAAACAGCTATCTGTAAGCGATGCCAATGGTCAACGATTGGGACAGATAGCCGTTAGCAAGATTCAGTTAATTCGTCGTTCTAACGGTTTAATTGTTTCTCACTAACTTATATAAAGCCGCCCTCCGCTATCGCTAAAGGGCGGGGTTTCAGACCCAGTTTTTTGATGAGGGGGAGAAGAAAAATCCCGACTAGAAGATGCTTGTTGTTGAAAAAATCCGTAAAAAATAGTTACGCTCCTGTATAATACGCTAAAATCCAGAGAAATAGCTTTTGCCATGGCGACAACAGAAGCATTGAACCCCAGTCAGTTCGCATTCTTAACCAACCTCACCGCTGATCGTTCAAGTTCACCCAACCCACAACAAGAAATGGACAAAGTTATCATTCTCGTTAATGCCGAAGCTCAAGCCAGTGGTCAGATGTCTCGGCTATCGCCCGTTACCGAAAAAATGGTGATTGCCTTAAAAAATGCGGTTCCTAAATCCCTAGCGGTGGAGGTGACGGGGACGGCTTCCTTGTGGTCAAAAATGGAGTCGGGTAAAACCAGCCAAAATAATTTAATCTGGTGTCCCTTAACAATTCAATTGCCCAATTGGGTGAATTTTCCGGGTAAAAAAGTTTATCAAGCTTGTCGGGATATCGAAGAAAGACGCGCTTGGGTTGCCCATACCCTGCACTATAAAACCAGTCAGGGAGATTCTTCTTTTGGGGATCTTTGGTTGCCAATCACGGTGACATCTAAGGGTTTAGAATACGGTGAGGTAATCGGGGAGGGTATGATCCCTAACGCCTACAGTCAACCGATTAGTCTAGAAAGAGAGAGTCTTAAGTCTTTACACCGGCTGGCAGCGCAATTACTGGATAATTTACAGGCTCCTGCCTCTGTTTATTTGCTACAGTTTCGTTTGGCTCATCGAGAAGTGGTTTTTGATCGTCTCTGGCCTTTTCCTGCTGCCCCTGCGATCGCTTCCCTGCGCGGTCAACAGACGGATCTCTATGCAGCCTACTGGAATTGTTTACGTCGGCAAGCAATGGTCGATCATTCTTTGGCAATTTAAAGGCACTGTCTAGCAGTAATTTATTAAGTTGACAAAAGGGATACTTTGGCAGAATATTTAGCGTAGCGGCCGCCATAAAAACACGGCTTGTGTCCGTTCAACCTCTCGAAAATGCCGAAATACTCGCTAATTATCCCGATTTATAACGAGGAAGAAACCATTCCAGAACTCTATCGCCGTGTCAGTGATGTCATGGATAGTTTAGATGATTCTGTGGAACTGATTCTGATTAATGATGGCAGTCGGGACCGTTCCTTAAATTTAATGCGGGAACTACAGGAAAGAGATGCTAGGGTCTGTTACATTAGCTTTGCTCGTAACTTTGGCCATCAGGCTGCAGTAACGGCAGGACTTAATTTTGCTAGGGGTCAAGTTATTGTTGTCCTCGATGCCGACTTGCAAGATCCACCAGAATTGATTCCCAAAATGATTGAGTCTTGGCAAGCAGGTTATCATGTGGTTTACGCCCAGAGAACAAAACGGAAAAAAGAAAGTTGGTTTAAACGCCTAACTGCCTACGTTTTCTATAGATTGCTGCGACAATTAGCCGACGTGGATATCCCTGCGGACACGGGGGATTTTTGTCTGATGGATCGTCAGGTGGTGGAAGTATTAAACTCTATGCCAGAACGGAATCGTTATATTCGCGGTTTGCGCGCTTGGATTGGTTTCCGACAAACTGCTGTTAAATTTGAGCGGGATCCCCGGTTTGCCGGAGAAGTCAAGTACACTTTTAAAAAATCCCTAGCTTTAGCGATTAATAGCTTGGTGTCTTTTTCTAAGATTCCCCTGCGTATTTCCACTTATTTAGGCTTATTTTCCGCTTTAATTGCCCTGTTTATGGCTTTACTGGTTCTCTACTGGCGCTTACAGCAACCCGACTCTCCCGTTACTGGTTTAGCTACTATCTTGATCGCCGTGTTTTTCTTGGGTTCGGTACAATTGATCAGTATTGGCATATTAGGGGAATACATCGGTCGAATTTACGAAGAAGTTAAGGGCAGACCCGCTTATACGATCGCTGAGATCGCTGGGTTGGAAATCAATTAAACCTTCCCAACAACTATCAATCAATTCTTGTCGATTAAAGATTTTGTTAACTTCTTAAATAAGCAATAAGCTGTTGACTCTCTAAATTACTGGTTAAGACTGTCTATGATCGAGGAGAGAGGTTTTGATTATTTGTCCTAAAATTTCTAATAGGCAGTGCAGCTTACCCCATTCGTACAGAAAAATCAGCAGGGCTGCTCATAGAAATTAAACTCCAATAGCAGAGAAAAACTGTCTAACTTTGGCCACAACAGCGATCGATCCCTAAACTATCTAAAATTAAATCACTAACGGCGTTAGCGATGGCAAATTCACTATAAAAACTTTCGCGAAAATCAAAAGCTTGCATCTCGGTAACGATCGCAATTACTAGGCAACCGAGATCGTTTTCCCCTTCCAAACGCTGACGCAGAAAAATCTGACTAGCGCGTTCAGCGATAGTTTCATTAATAGCTTCGGGAATAAATTCCGCATCTAACCAACGATGTAAAGCGGTGCGCAGCCAAGTTTGTTCCTGTTGGGGATTTTCGATCGGTGGTAAAGTAATGGGCGGAATTGCTGGGGGATGATCAGGCATAATTAGAGAATTATCAGGCTACGAGACTGAATTCTTGGGGGGAGTCGTGGATACCGCCTCTATTATACAAGGATACGCACGCGGTTACTTTCTCATGGCCGATGAGGGGGGCAGATTGGATTGGTATTCTAGTAAAAATCGCGCTCTTATCCCTCTTGATCGGCGTTTTAGGTATCCCAAGTCCCTAAAACGAGTTTTGAATCAAAATCGCTTTAGCGTGGCTATTAACCGCGATTTTGCTGGGGTTTGTGCCGGTTGTGCCGATCGCTCGCTGACTTGGATTTCCCCGGAGTTAATGCAAATCTATCAGCAATTACACCAGGCCGGTTGGGCCTACAGTTTCGAGACTTGGCAAGGGGATCAATTAGCGGGGGGGATTTTAGGTTTAGCAATTCGCGGGGTTTTTATCGGGGAATCGATGTTTTATAAAATTCCCGATGGTTCTAAGGTTGCCATGGTCAAGTTAGTTGAACACCTCAGAGAACGGAATTTCTCTCTATTTGATGCCCAAATGCAAAATCCCCATCTGGCTAGATTTGGGGCCTATACTATCCCCGAAAAAGAATATCATCCCCTACTAGAAAGCGCTCTGCTGAAGCATTGCCGTTTTGTTTAAGTATTGTTTCTGATTCTGGAAGTCATCTTAATAGTGAGGTACTAATTTTTCGTTTTGGGGGGCCAGTCGTCACGATTCGGTCGTCAATAGCAAATTAGGTTATACTTCATCTTTAAGAAAAAAGCTGTAAGAATCGACCTCGAAAATGTCTTGACCATCGAACCCGATTCGAGGTATTCTATCAGGGTAGATCAGACAGTAATAAAATTCAGATTTAAATTGGCAATGTTAAACCAGTTAAGAATTCTAATTGTTGATGATAATGAAGTAGATCGGATCGCCGTGCGCCGATTCTTAAGAACATCGGAGATGGCGATAGAAATAACAGAAGCCGCTGACTATCAAGAGGCTAAAGAAAAGATGTCCAATAATCTTTTCGACTGTATGTTTATCGATTATCTTCTACCCGATGGAGATGGTTTGACTTTGGTGCGGGAAATTCGGCAGCAGGGAGTTAAAATACCCCTAATTGTTTTAACCGGTCACGGAGACGAAGGAATTGCCGTAGATATGATGAAAGCCGGTGCTTCCGATTATCTGAGTAAATTTCGTCTTTCTGCCTCGCGCTTAAATCAAGCGATGCGAAACGCCCTACGCATCTATGAAGCGGAACAAGAAGTGGCGATTGCCAAACAAGAAAAAGAGCAATTGGCTAGACAAAAAGAAGATTTTGTTTCGAGGATGACCCACGATTTGCGAACTCCCTTAGTGTCTGTCAATCACATATTAGAACTATTTCAAGAAGGTTTATACGGTGAGATTACTCCCGAAATGAGTCGAGTCATTCATGTGATTATTCGCAGTAATACAAATCTCTTGGAAATGGTTAATAATCTTTTGGAAGTTTATTGTTATGAAAACGGCGAAAAGATACTTAATTTTACTAAATTAAAGATTATCGATATTCTCGAAGAAGTCTGTCAGCAGTTAACTCCCCTTGCCCGAGAAAAAGGACTAGAATTAAGCTTAAATGCCGAAAATGCCGGGGAAATTTTCCTAACTGGCGATCGCTTGGAACTGCGGCGCGTTTTTACCAATCTCATCGGCAATGCGATTAAATTTACCCAAAAGGGTGATGTGAAAATTCATCTCATCCCAGCTACAGAGGAAGATACTTTTGTCACCATTGTCGTCGAGGATACTGGTATAGGCATTTCAGCAGAAGAACTACCCCGGATTTTCGAGCGCCTGTACTCCAGTTCCCCAGACAGTTCCAACAATGGGTTAGGACTTTATCTCTCCCGTCGCATTATCGATGCTCATGGGGGAACTATTGCCGTCACCTCAGAATTAGAACGGGGTAGTAGCTTTTCTGTCCGTTTACCTGTCTAGAAAGATCGATAATAGAAAAAATACTTTCTGCCGATCGGTCACTGTTAATGGCTTCTAATTGGGATATCTTGTTAATACAAGCGGCGCGTCAGGGCAATCTCGCGCGGGTTCAAGCTTTACTGAGTCAGGGGGCAAATGTCAACGCCACCGATGGCCACAATACGACGGCTTTAATCTATGCCGTGCAGGGGGGTCATCAGGAAATTGTGGCAATTTTGCGAGAATTTGGGGCTGATATCAACAAAAGTAAACAACCTCAAGGTTTAACCCCTCTCATGTTAGCGGCTGCCCTCAATCACAGTGAAATCCTCGCTCAATTAATCGCCGCCGCTGCTAATGTCAATCAGGTCAATCAAGATGGTACACCAGCACTAATGATTGCCGCTTATAAGGGTCATACAGCGATCGCAGAACAGTTATTAACCGCCGGCGCTCGGGTCAATATGCGCGATCGGGATGGAGATACGGCTTTATCTGTAGCGATAAAACAAAATTACGCCGCAATTGTCGGTTTATTGCTCGATCGTGGTGTAGATGACGAAATACGTCAAGAAGCTTGGTTACAGGCTCTCACCGCTAATCGTCCAGAAATACTCGAATTGTTTATTAGCCGTGGTCTGCCCCTCGATTCTCCCACTTTATCCGGGGAAACTCCCCTAATTTTGGCTGTAGAGAGGGGAAATCTCGGCAGCGTACAAACTTTACTGCAAGCGGGAGCAAATCCGAACATTAGCACGGAGGAGGGAGAAACTGCCCTGATGATCGCTGCTGCCGAGGGATATTTCGATATTGTCCGACTTTTACTTGCTCAGGGGGCTAGTATTGACAATCAAAATCAGGCTGGAGAAACGGCTCTGCATTTAGCCACGATCGAAGGACATTTAGAGATCGTCCAGGCCTTACTACAAGCCGGCACTTTTGTCAATCACCGCAACCATTTTGGTGATACACCCTTGCTTATCGCCACGGTGCAGGGGTACGAAGCGATCGTTTTAGAATTGTTAAAACAGGGAGCCGACCCTAACCTAACTCAGCAGGGAGAAACACCGTTAACTTTAGCTCTACAGCGCCAATTTACGGAAATCTGCCGTTATCTCCTCGACTACGGGGCTAATCCCAACGCCGTTTATCCCGATGGCAAAAGCGTCCTCATGAAAGCTTGTGAGGGCAATAATAGTCAACTGGTGCGCCGGTTAATCGCTATCGGTGCTGATGTCAATAAAGTCGATTTTAGCGGTGCTTCCCCTTTGATGTGGGCCAGTTATCACGGTTGTCTCGACACGGTTAAAGTTTTGTTAGACGGGGGAAAGGTGAGCTTAAATCAGAAAAATCAAGGGGGAATGACCGCTTTAATGTTAGCTAAATTTAATCACCATCAGGCGATCGTTTCTTTATTGCAACAAGCAGGAGCGATCGAGTAAGCTGCCCACGCATTTAAATTGCTTGTGGAGATGAGGCGATCGGCGATCGGCAGGTGTTAGGGTTTTAGGGTTTTAGGGTGTTAGGGTGTTAGGGTTTTAGGGTTTTAGGGTTTTAGGGTTTTAGGGTGATAGGGTGTTAGTTGAAATTCCCCCACTTCCCCACTTCCCCACTTCCCCACTTCCCCACTTCCCCACTTCCCCACTTCCCCACTTCCCCACTTCCCCACTTCCCCACGAGAAACTTTTTGCCGCAAACCCTAGATAGTCAACAGCTGACCATGACCACGGTGATATTATCAGAACCGCCGGCTTCTTTGGCCGCTGCCACTAAATTCTCGACAATTTCCTGACAATCGGCACTGGTTTGCAAATAATCGCTAATTTCCTCGTCGGACAGTTCTTCCGTCAAACCATCACTACAGAGAATTAAACTATCGCCAGATTGCAGATCGAGGGGAGATACCGTCACTGGGGGCAAATCGCGACGACCGAGACATTGAAATAAAACGTGCCGCCAAGGGTGGTTTTTCGCATCTTCTTCGGACAGATCGCCCATTTTTATCGCCCTAGCTATCCACGTATGATCTTCCGTCACCTGTTCTAATTTTTGCTCACGAAAGCGATAGAGACGGGAATCACCAATATGGGTGTACCAAGAGCCATCATCTCGGACGATAGCCATGACTAGGGTTGTCCCCATGTCCTGTCTTTCGGGATTTTTCAGTTGATCTTCGATAATCTTCTCGTTAGCGACGGTAATTGCCTCCTGCAGCAATTCCCCGGCAGCCCGGGGCGAATTCCAGTGTTCTTCTAGATGAGCTTGGATAGTTTCAGTGGCGATTTGACTAGCTTCCTGGCCCCCCGCATGACCTCCCATACCATCAGCAACGATAAAAAAGCGCCGCTCGGGGTCGATATAATAACTATCCTGATTAACCGATCGCACCATACCAGGATCGGTCATTCCTCCAAAAGAAAGATTGTTCATCGAAATTTCTGCTTTTAACACAATATTTATTATCCCGCAATCAATTACATCATGCGATCCTGACGTTCAATTTTTCGCCAAAGTCTCACAAGAGCTATCCCCGGCAGCAGGGAAATCGCCATCGGCACTAAAGTTAACCAACCAAAACCACTGACGAATAGAAGCGTCGCTGAGATAAGTAAAGCACTGACCAGTAAAGTATAGTTGGTTCCCATTTGAATCATACCCAATCGCCGCAAAAGTCGATCGGATTCGCTCGAACGGACCCGGACACGGATATCACCCCGTTCTAATTTTTCGATCGTATCATCGATGCGTCGGGGTAAACTCAGGGCGGTGCTGCTCACTTGGGCTGCTTGTCGTCCTAACTCATCGAGGATATTACTGCCATTATTTCCTGTCATATCATTTACTAATTGCAGGGCAAAAGGTTGGGCCACTTCCATAAAGTTAAATTCGGGATCGAGTCCTTTGCCTACCCCTTCTAGGGTAGAAAATGCCCGCATGACGAAGGTAAAGGTAGCGGGAAAGCGAAAAGGCTGATCGTAGGCGATTTCATAGAGATCATCGCTGATAGAGGCTACGGATTGCTCCTCAAAGGGTTTATCCATGAAGTTATCGAGCATATACTGGATCGATCGCCGCACTGCTCCCATATCACCATTAGCAGTTAATGCTCCTAAATCCACCAGAGAAGTGACCACGCGATCGGCATCTTTTTGGGCAATTCCCAAGAGAGTCTGCATTAATTTTTCGCGCACATTGGTTTTAATTTGTCCCATCATGCCGAAATCGTAGAAAATTAAGGAGCCGTCACTATCAACGGCAATATTGCCGGGGTGAGGATCTGCGTGAAAAAAGCCGTTATTGAGTAGTTGAATTAGATAAGCTTTTGCCCCTAGTTTAGCCAACAATTTGCGATCGAGTCCAGCCGCTTCTAGGGCCTCATAATGACTGATTTTGATGCCGGGGAGGTATTCTAGGGTTAAAACCCGGGGAGCGGTGTAGCGCCAATAGACTTTCGGTACTTTCACCCAATCTTCCCCGCGAAAATTACGGCGAAAAGTGTCAGCGTTACGACCTTCGTTGAGATAATCGGTTTCTTCCCAGAGAATTTTACAGCATTCTTCATAAATACCCGTCCAATCGCGACCTTTACCCCATTTGGGATGATTTTGGAAGTATTGGGCGATTTTTTTCAGGATGGTCAGATCGATACTAAATAATTTTTTCAATCCGGGCCGTTGGACTTTGACCACCACATCTTCCCCGCTCTTCAGTTGGGCCCGGTGAACTTGCCCTAAACTAGCGGCTGCTAGGGGAATAGGATCAAAGCTTTTAAAGAGTTGATTGAGGGGTTTACCGAGGGATACCTCGATGATTTTGCTGGCCTGTTCGTAGGTAAATGCGGGAACCTGATCCTGTAGTTTCGAGAGTTCTTCCACATATTCCAGGGGAAACAGATCGGCCCGGGTGGAGAACAGTTGACCGACTTTAATAAAAGTTGGACCCAATTCTAGCATGGTTTCCCGAATCCAAGCGGCTTGTTTTCTGCGTCTGCTGGCGAGTTTTTCCTGGCTATAGCCACCGTTATAGCTCCATTTTTTACCGTTGAGCCAGAATTGATAAAGTACAGTCAGAACGAATCGCCAAATATCTAGACGACGACGATTGATGGAATAGTTTTCTCGATTCCAACGATAGCTATTTTTGGCGACTTGGAGGGCCGGCATTGCTGGGTTTAACTCTAGGGTAACGGGGACTGGTAGAAGGGCTGACACGCAATTTTTGGGGCTTTAAAGCGACTAAAAGAGGGTTTTGGGTTAATTCTGGTAGTTTTTTAGTTCCGAGCGCAATTGGGCGATTTCGGCCCGCATTTCGTCGATGTTTTCCTGCACATCGGCACTGGAGGAACCACTGGAGTCTGTCTCAGTATATACTCCCTTTTCCATGGCTCGATCGGCTCTCATTTGCACTTCTTCGACGAATTGCCGCAGGTTTTCCCGTTGTTCGGCATCAAATTTGCCTAATTCGCTTAAAGCGTTGGTGAACGCATCTTCTAGCTGTTCACTGACCACTTCAGCGATCGCTCGTCCGAGGAAAAAGGCGTGAATAACGGGGTTAGTCATAATCTTAAATGGATGTTTTCGCTTGCTGGGTTTTGTGAACGGGAAAGGCGATAATAAATTCCCTAACTACTAGGTTAGGCGACAGAACCAGAAAAGGCAAATCGTTTTTCTGAAAACGGAGGTGAGACGGGGAGGTTAATCGACAAAATTAGGGGAAACAAAGGGCGCTAAGGGAGCAGAATCTGGTTTGATCGCGTCGAGAATTATCGCTGAAATCAACCCGATTAGCGAAATAATAGTGTCATCAACAATATCAGTCCCCGGAGAGTTAAGATGCTCAGAAAACGTTTATTAATCCCCTTAATACTATCCCTAGTCACTTTTGGTTTAGTGGTGGCCTGTAATTCCGGCACTCCCACCAGTCAAACTAACCCCAGTCCCGCAGAAAACGCCGCCACTGCTGCTATTCCCATCGGTGCAGCTTTAGCTCAAACCAGTAATCTCGCCCTATTGGGACAGGAACAGGTGATCGGTGTCAAGATGGCTGAAACATATTTTAATAAAAAGGGCGGAGTCAATGGAACACCGATTAAAGTTATTATCCAGGATGTGGCCGGGGATGAACAGGGCGCGATCAACGCCATAAATACCCTAATTACTCAAGATAAAGTGGTGGGTATTCTCGGTCCGTCCCTGTCCCAGCAAGCTTTTGCCGCTAGTCCGATCGCCGATCGAGCCAAAGTTCCCATTCTCGGCCCGTCTAACACGGCTAAAGGTATCCCCCAGATCGGTGAATATGTAGGTAGGGTGTCCGCTCCTGTGGCTGTGGTCGCTCCCAATGCGGTTAAAACTGCTTTAAAAATCGATCCCAAGATTAAAAAAGTGGCTGTCTTTTTTGCCCAAAATGATGCTTTTAGTAAATCGGAAACGGAAACTTTTCAAGAAACCCTAAAGAGTTTAAATCTTGATATTGTCACCGTGCAGAAATTCCAAACCACCGATACAGATTTTCAAAACCAAGCCACCGCCGCTATTAAAATTAAACCAGATTTAGTGGTTATTTCTGGTTTGGTTGCTGACGGGGGCAATTTGGTCAAACAGTTGCGACAATTAGGTTATCAGGGGTTAATTATTGGGGGCAATGGTTTAAATACTTCTAATATTTTCCCGGTTTGTCAAGCTCAATGTGATGGTATTCTCATCGCTCAAGCTTATAATCCGGAATTAGATAATCCTATTAATCGGGATTTTGTCGCCGCTTATACAGCAGAAAATAAAAAAGCACCGCCCCAATTTACTGCTCAAGCTTTTACGGGAATTCAAGTTTTTGTCGAGGCCTTAAAACGAGTAGATGATAAAAATAAACTCAGTACACTTTCCCTCGAACAAATTCGCCAACAATTAAATCAGGAAATTTTAGCGGGTAAGTATGTCACTGTCCTGGGAGATATTGCTTTTACTCCCGAAGGGGAAATCATTCAGGATAAATTCTCCGTGGCACAAATTAAAATGGATGCCGATGGTAAAAATGGTAAATTTACTTTTGTGAAAAATTAATCAGTAAAGGGTTCTTCTCATTTCCATCTCGTTGCCAGTCCCTCCCTTGCAACGCACTTCCAGAACGTAGGTTGGGTTGAAGCATGAAACCCAACGTCCGATCATGTTGCGCCACCGCTAACCCATCCTACAAATAATTGTGCCTCCCTACTTACCTCGTTGCAAGCATCTCCCTTGCAACGCACTTCCAGAGGTTCTAGTTCTTGTGTAACCCATCAGGGAAGGGAGGAATATCCTCCCTTTTCTCGTGCCAATGTAGAACCTTGGCACGAGACAAAAGGAATAGGATCAAGGTTATTTCTGTCCCTTTTTCTTATTTTTGCGGGACTTATTTTTTCTGACTATTCTTAGCAAGTTTCCGCCGCAAGCCGGTACCGAATCCGATAACGGTTACTAAACCTAACATGGCTAGAGGTTCAGATTCGGGTACGGGTACGGGTACGGCTACGGTACTCACTATTAAATCATCAAAGGCAATATCAGAACTATCGTTAGGAGTCCCAAGTATTCCCAAAATCTCAAGAGTGCTTTGACCACTGGTTGCCGTGAATGTGAAATTACCCGAGCTATTGATCCCAAACTATTAATTTTTTGTTTTCGTTAGAGACGGTTTTATTACTAGGATTAATTACAAACTGACGACCACAATCTTTACCCTTACGTTTTGGTTTGCCATTATGTGTAGAACCATTTTTGATGGTATGGCAAGAACCCCATTTAGGACAACGAAATATTGAAGCTTGTGAATCTTTACAACTCAGGCTAGATAAGCAAGAGAGCTACGCCACTACTATCGGATCACTACCGGCTGAGCTCACCGTCGAAGCCTGATCTCACGGCCGAAGCCTGTCTCCTTTTGCACGACTACTTAACTTTTCGATAATCTCAGACAAGAGTGGATTAAAAGTCAAATTTCCTCCGAGAACCTCTGAGAGAGTAAAATTTCTCTTTTCGCTATTTAGTGGCTTACCGCTAGAATAATAGGACAAAAACGCTATATATAGCGTCTAGCCAGTAGAGGACAAGGATGAAATATTTAGAAGAATGGCGTGGTAGCGGGGTGGACGCGGAGTTAATCCATCTCAATGTCACCAGTTTAGCGGGGTTATCTCCCAGTGAATACCTACTCTACTCCCAAGAATTACCGCGACGCAATGATGGCAGGGTTAGGGATAGTATTCTCAAGCGTTATGAACATACCAGTCAAGGCGGTTGGTGGTGTTCAGGAATTGACTTATTAACTGGTAATTATGACCTTTGGGGCTGTTTTAAGCCCGATTTTCCCCGTTTAAGCTTCGATAAGGCTAAACCGATTAAGTACGAACATCCCCCCCAAACCCCTACGGGAGTCTTTGCTTTGCGGGTTCCCCTGAAAATTTGGCAAAGGATAGCCCAGTCTATCAGTATTAATATTTTAACTGAAGAAGTGGATAATAAGCAAGAGGATCTCGGTTTTTGGTCTTGGGTAATCAAACATCCAGAGATACCTATTTGTCTTACGGAAGGAGCGAAAAAAGCGGGGGCATTACTAACAGCAGGTTATGTGACAATTGCCTTACCAGGGATTCACAATGGTTATCGTACTCCCAAGGACGAACTAGGTAGGAGAATCGGCAAATCTCATCTAATTCCGCAGCTGGAAAAATTAGCTAATTCCGGACGAAAGATTTATCTAGTTTTTGATCAAGAAACTAAACCAAAAACCCAACAAGCGGTTAATTTAGCTTTACAGAGAATGGGTTATCTATTCAGTCAGGCTAACTGTGAGGTAAAGGTGGTTACTTGGGATGCTGCTGATGGTAAAGGGGTGGATGATTTACTAATCAATCGAGGGGAAGATTACTTCCAACAAGTCTATCAAAAAGCTACCTCTTGGGAAATTTGGAAGGCAGCGAGTTTAAATAGTTTAACTCTCCCACCTCATCTAGAGTTAAATAGCCGTTACTTGCCAGATATTGCCATCCCTACATCAGCGCAGTTAATGGCGATTAAATCGGCTAAAGGTACGGGGAAAACTGAGTTTTTAGCCAAGATAGTTAAACAGGCTATTGCCAATCAACAAAAAGTTTTAGTTATCGGTCATCGGGTGAAACTGGTGGAGGAGTTATGTCAACGCTTTGGTTTAAACTATATCAGTCAAGTTAGGGACAATCCTGCGGCACAAATTTACGGTTATGGTTTATGTATTGACTCTCTCCATCCCCAATCACAAGCTAAATTTCAAGCGGAAGATTGGCGAGAAGCTATCATTATTATCGATGAGATCGAACAGGTTCTATGGCATGGGTTAAATGGGGATACTTGTAAAACTAATCGTGTGGCAATTTTAAAATCCCTAAAGTCCCTGCTGCAAACTGTGGTCAGCAGTGGGGGCAAAGTCCTAGTTGCCGATGCTGATTTAAGTGATATTTCCCTAGAATACTTAACTTCTCTAGCGGCAATTAAACTAGAAACTTTCTTGATTAGTAACGAGTGGAAACCTAATGAGCAGGAAGCTTGGCGAGTTTATAACTACTCTGATAATACTCCCCAACAGCTAGTTAATGATTTAGTCAAACATATTAAAGAGGGAGGAAAACCTTTTGTTTGTCTGTCAGCACAAAAGTTAACCAGTAAATGGGGAACAATTACCCTAGAATCTTATCTAAAAAAGCAATTTCCCCAGAAGAAAATTTTGCGGATAGACTCAGAGTCATTGCAAGATTATAGTCAGGCTGCCTATGAGGCGATTGGCAATTTAAATCAATTGTTGCTTAACTATGATATAGTTCTAGCTAGTCCTGCGATCGAAACGGGAATTAGTATTGATATTCAGCAACACTTTACCTCGGTTTGGTGTTTAGCACAGGGGATTCAAACTCCCACTTCTATCGCTCAATTTTTGGGGAGAATTAGAGAGAATATTCCTCGTTATATTTGGTCAGCAGTGTACGGATTTAATCAGGTGGGCAATGGTTCCACTTCTATCCCCAAACTTCTCACCTCTGGACACCGACTAACGGAGGTTAATATTCGCTTACTACACCAATCAGATTTAGAATCTCTGGAGGATTTAGATACAATTTTTCAAGCGGAATCTCTCCTCTGCTGGGCTAAAATGGCTGTACGAGTAAATGCTTATATGCTTAATTATCGTCAGTCAATTCTAGGAATTTTACAAGCAGAAGGCCAGAGAATTAAAGAACGGAATCAGGAAGAAGAACTAGAAATAAATAATCAGTTAACGGAAGCAATTGAGGAAATTAGGGAACATAATTATCGTTCTGAATGCGAGGAAATTGCCAGCGCAGCCGAGATCACAGAATCAGAATATCGTTGGCTAAAAAAACAGTTAATTAAGTCAGTGAAAGAAAGGAGAATTATCAGGAAATATGACCTATATAAACGCTATGGAATCCCCGTCACACCGCAATTAGTGAGTAAAGATGATCAGGGATGGTATCAAGAACTACGCCTACATTACTTTTTGACAATTGGGCGACAATTTTTGTGCGATCGAGATGCTTTAATTGCCCGTAAACTGATAGAATCAGGTCAGGGAAGTTTATTTATTCCCGATTTTAATGGTAGTCAATTAGGAGTGATTATCGGGACGTTAGAAGTGTTAGGAATTCCCGTATTATTAGCTAATCCTGAAAGAGAATTAACTAATCATGATGCCGACTTACAAAAAATGGCTGAAATCGCCATTAAAAACCGCAACGAGATTAAAACTATCACCAAGATTAATCTCTCTCATACTTCCCGTCCTCTGACGATTATTCGTAATTGTTTGAACTTGTTAGGTTATGAATTAACCAGCAAGGGCAGCCGGAGAATTGCTAAAAAATCTCTTAAAGTTTATCAGATTGTTGCCCCTCAGGATGGTAGAGAACAAGTGTTTCAACAATGGTTATTTAGAGACGAAAAATGTGCGGGAAGTTCTGAGATTTGGTATGAGGACTATCTCTTTTCTCTCACCCAGAAACCATCTCTAGGCGAATCAGAAAATGCTTATATTCAATTAAGTCTAGAATTTAGTCTAGCTATGGAGAAATTGCCTATTTAAGCGACTTTTTTCCCTAAAATGACCACATCAGCCAGAAAATCGTCTAGAGCGGCAATTTGGGGTAAATAACCCCATCGTTGAAAGCCGAATTTTTCAAAGAGACAAATACTGGCTTGATTGTGGGCAAAAATAATACAGATAAGATTAGATATACCCAATTGGGGACAGCGCTCCAAGGCATATTCTACTAATAATTTACCGATTCCACGACCTTGATAATCGGGGGCAATATATAAACTAACCTCTGCCGTTTTTTGGTAAGCGACACGACCATAAAACATCTGTAAACTCAGCCAACCCACCACCCGACCTTCGATCACTATTACCCAGATGGGATACTGTTCAGGATCGTGCTTTTCAAACCATTCTCGCCGACTTTCGAGGGAAATAGGCTTTAAATCTGCGGTTGCCTTGCGAGTGGGAACAGCAGCATTATAAATCTCGATAATTGTTGGTAAATCTGTTTCTTTAGCCTCGCGAATAATCATAGAATATCAAGTAAGATGAAGTATAACCTAATTTTCCCTTGTCTCCTAACTTCTGAATTATGCTATATCTCTCAATCTTACTTTAAAATTGGGTTTGATAGCGGACGGTAAACTCATTCAAATTGTAATCGTAGGAAAAGCGGATAAAAGACTGGGAATTGACTCGATAGACGGTTTCCAAATTGGGAAGAATATTAAAATCCGTTGCCCTGATCGCATTACTAACCGCATTCTCCACATCATACACGACTCCTTGGGCTAAGAGGGGAATCGCCAACTGAACCACTCCAAATTGAATTAATTGTTCTGTATTTTTCCCCTGTAAACCATTAAAAACCGACAGCAATTGTTCCCCCAAAAGTCGAACGATTTCCCCTTGGCTGCGGGGGGGAGTGCTGGTTAATTTAACTAGGGGAGTATTAAGCAATCCCTCATCTTCACCTCTAGCAAAAGCCACTGCTTGTAAACAATTAGCAACTTTTTGTAATTCTGTATCTGTATAGTTTTCCTCTAGGGGAAAAGGTGGACTATCGGGACGAATTTGGCACACTTCATTGATATTACGTCCTAAATTTGGTAGCAAGCGGTTTAATTCCCCTTCAACGCTGAGGGTGACATCGATCCTTTGAATACGATTGAGGCTATCATCGGGAATTTCATTGCTAGGAAAATCCCCCCCCGGACGGGAGATAGCAAAATCGCGAGATTGAGAAAATTCGCTGAGAATTGTTCGCAGTTGAATATCAACAAAGGGATTAAAAAGTCCCAACCCGCGACTAGAATCGAAAACAATAACATTTTGATTGCGTCGGTTAAGAAGAAAACGAGTATCGATGTAACTAACCCGTCCTCGATCGAGATTAATCACTCCATTGGTTTGTAATTTCTCCAGTGGAGTGAGCGGACCGTTCAAGGTTAAAGCACCACTAAAATCAAATTGATACAAAGGTTCTTGTTCAATTGATAATCCTGCTAAAGACACTTGGAAATTATTTAAAACTGGAGTAATATTTGTCGTCTGAGGAATGTTGAGAGGCTGCAGCCAGCGACTCACTGGTTTATCCGTTTCTTGATTAATTTCTGCGGTGCGAGGAAGAAAAACTTTACCCCTAGAAAGACGCACATTCCCCCCGATAATTGGTTGCTGAATTGTTCCCGTTACCATGGCATTCCCAGCAATTAATCCCCGATAAAGACCATTAATTGCTATATCTCCCTCTTGAATATTAACTGTTAAGGGATTAGGATTATTTTTGATGGCTTGAAAGAAAGGTAAAACTCCCACCACAGAAATTTGTCTGTCAGCGATCGAGCCTTGTAATTCCTCTACTGTTAAGTTTTCAGGGGTTAACCCAATGCGGCCATTTACGGTTAAAATCTCTGGAAAAGCAACACTGCGGATAGCGGCATTATCGAGAGTAACTATACCATTTGCTTCTAAATCTTTGATTTTTAAGCCTTCTTTTATATCTAATCTTCCCGTCGCTGAAAGAACTACCTCCCCCTCACCATTAACCCATTCGATGGCGTTTTGACTGATAGCTTCGATCAATTTGATTGCATCGGTTCCCAATTTTGCTTGGATTTTTAATTGATCATTACCCGGTAAGGGAGGATAGGGAATGCTGGCATAGAGTTGGATTGATTCGGAGGAGGTTGTCCGCAAATCAAAACGATACTGGTTATAGGTAAATAAACCAATTATATCTTGATTAATATTTTGGGCATTAATTGCACCATCAATAAAGGCAAAGTTACCCTGAATACGAGGATTTAATAAAGTTCCTGTAATTTGTCCTTGAGTTTTTAGACTACCGGACAAATCTAAGGGAAACTGCACAAAATTTCTCAAGAGATCGAGAGAAAGATTTTCCACGGCAAAACTTCCCTCTACTTTTTTTATGGAAAAATCACCCGCTAAAAATACGGAAGAATCTCGTGATTTTAATCTAATCGGTTCTATCCTGAGCAACTGACGATTTAAGTTAAGATTAATTGTTACTTCATCAATCGGAATTAATTGGGTATCGGTGGTGACAATTCCGAGAGGGTTAACAATATTTACTGTCGGTCTTTGGGGTCGCCATTCCCATCTATTGCCCTGAAATTGTACGCTAAGATCGGGATTTTTTAAAGTCCCGGTTAAGGCTATATTTGCTTGATAACGGCCGCGAAAATCTAGTTCGGAAGGTATCCCGACTACCCCTCTTTCCCCTGCTAATTGCTGGATTATTTCTTCAATTTTTGCCCGCAAATTTACCTGTTGTGCTAGGGAAGCTTCGGGATTACCTACTCCTAGGGGACTAAGTTGAATAGCTGGGTCATTCTCTGAGGAGAAAAAGTTGATTAAACTGGTTAAATCATAGATACTAGCAACTGATAATAAATCTTGAATATAACCTTGATCTACCCTGAGTTTAGCTTCTATTGCTTGGGTTTGCCAATTAAACAAACCTTGCAGATTATATTGACTTGCACCCGCTTGTAAATTCCCCGCTTGCAGTTGAACTATGGAATCCCGATAAACCAAATTTGCCGTTAATTTTTCCCCAATTAAGTTACCTAAACTAGGTTGATTAATCTCTAGTTGTCCCTGTCCCTGTAAGTCAAATAAATTGATGTCTAGATTGGCACTCAATTGGCCAGTAATAATCCCCGGAATATTGTAGGCTGCCGTGGGAGATATTTTCAGGATTTCTAGGGGAAAATTGGCAATCTGAACATTTAAATTTTCTCCGCTTCGTTTAGCTGTTGCTAGAAAAGGAGTTTGATTTCCAAAAGCTTGGCGAATATTTATCTCTAAGGGAAGATAGGGCAGCAGACAATTATTTTGTTGACAAGGATCAAAAGTTAAGTCAATAATGTCCTGATTTCCCCGCAGATTTAAACTAATATTTTGACAGATTCCTGCTTGCATACTTCCTTTTAAGACAGGTTCAAAAAGTCGCTCATTAATGCTAAAGTTAGCTAAATTGATATCCCCTTTGATTTGTATATTTCCCACTTTTTGCCAAGCAGTTAAGAGATTTTTCCCCGTGATTTGTCCTTGAAATTCTCCGATCCCTGTCAGTGTCGATTCTTTGGGTTTTAGGTTAGAATCAATTGGTAAAAGCGATATAATCTGAGTTAGCGGTACAGTAGCAAGGTCGGTTTTTGCCTGTAGATTTAAGTTAACCTCAGCGATATCGGGTTGACTGATAAGATTAGCTAAAAGAATATTTCCTCGCACATTAAAGCTATTTTCTCCCCACTGTGCCGAAAGATTATTAACCTGAATTGGTGTTACTCCCTGCCAAATTTCTTTAATATTTCCCGCTAAATTGGCACTAAAATCTAAGTTAGGAATCGAGATTGATTTTATTCCTGGCAATTGCCCCATTAGGGCAGCGGGATCAAGATTAGCGGCAATAATATCACTTTGCCAGAAATTATTATTCAGTTGTGCCTTAGCTTTAATCTCTCCTTTAGCTACATGAATACGAGAGTTAAAAACTGCTTTGACACTGCCTAAGTTGAGTCGTTTTTCTAGCAGAGAGTCGAAAATAGTTTGGGCATTTCCTGTCGCTTGAAACTTCGTTTGGTCAATATTCAACGCTAGGGGAACATTAGTCTGAAAATTCTCTAAGCTACCCAGAATATTAAAAATACCTTTGTTTAACTGAATATCAGTATTAATCGGATTCTTATCTACTAATAAGCGAGTATTTACCCTAGCATTGACGCTGGACAAATTAGGGATTTTTCCCGCTAGTAAATTATTGATTGCACCCGTGAAATTGACTTGGGTTTTTCCTAGACTAACAGGAATATTTATATTGGGTAAAAACGGATTTAAGTTAATGCCAGCCGTATTAACTATACCGCTTAAAATACCTTGTTCCAGTTGGGTTGTCGTTCTCAGGGATTGATTATTGACAAATAACTGTATATCTCCCTCTCCGCGCCAAGTTTGTAAATCCGTTAAAGTACCGCTAATCAGAGCATTTATTCTGCCAGCAAAGCTGATTTTTGCCCTGCCTAAACTAACGGGAACTGTTAAATTTTCCACTAGAGGATTGAGACTAATTCCCCCAGTGTTGACTGTTCCTGTCAGGAAACCTTGATTTAGTTTGGCTGTGGCAATTAAAGGATTATTATCTACTAATAAATCCAGATTCCCTTGACCTTGCCAACTGCTGAAAATATTATTTTTATTCTTCAGCAATTCCCCTAAATAACCTTGTAAATTAATTTGCGATCGCAGTAATTTAACCTGAGTTGGTAAGTTAGGCAATAGGGAATTAATCGGCAATCCCGCTAAGACAGCTTTAGCCTGAAAATTTCCTTGCGATACTTGACTATTGACTAAAATTGTGCCTTGTTTACTGCTAATTCCTAAGTTAGCAATTCCGTTTAAGGTATTAACATTGATTTGGTCAATTTTGCCACTAATTTGAATATTAGCTGTCTCTAAATTTAAGGGTTCTAAGGTTTTTAGGTAGGGGCAAATACTATCCAAATATTGACAAACGATAGGCACAAAAGGAGTAAATAAAAAGTTATTACCCGTGATTTTTGCCTGGACTAATTTGCTAGTAAAATCACTATTAGCATTAACCTGTAGTTTGCCGCCATTTGTTTTAATGACCGTATCGGTTAAATTGATTTTGTTGCCCCCTAAAAATACTTTGCCCTCCCCAGCAACATTGATTAATCCTGACTGATTAACCCTGGGTATTTGCCAATTAATTAATAATTGTGGCAGTCCTAAACTACCTCTAGCTTTAATCTTAGCTTGCAGATCGCTTATATTAATTTGAGCGGGAACTGTTGCCAATTGAGATAAAATTTTTCTCGTGGGAAAATTGGCTTGTAAATTCAAATTGATCGGCATTTTTGTCCCGTCAAGAGGTTGATTTTTTTGCAGGGATTGCAGAATATTTAACTGTAATTTTCCTTCCCCTTTAATTTCTCCACCTGCGAGGGGTTTAATTTGAATTTTGTCTAAATTAAGACGATTGAGATTTGTTTGAAAATTACTGGTTATTGATTGAATAGGAATTTGCTCAAAAATAATCGGTTTGCTGTTGCTAACGGTTCCTGTAATTAGAGGTTGATCTAGTTTTCCCGTCACTTGAAAAGTAGAGCGCACTTCTCCCCGTAAATCTAGAGGTGATTGCAGATAAATAATTCTTAAAAGCTGTTGTAAATCCACCGATTCTAGAGCGACCTTGAGATGATAACCAGTTTGCCAATTTACCTCTCCTCTCACCTCAGTTTTAATCTTGCCAATACTTGCGATCGCTTGTTCAACTAATACTTTATCTCCCTGTAAATTTAACTTAGTATTTAGCTTAATTGGATACTGAAAAGGTTGGAATTTTCCCGCTACATCCGTCACCTGAAAATTACCATTTCCTTCGGTTTTATTTAGCTTTGCCCAACTGGGAATATTGAGAGCAATATTAGCATTTACTTGTCCTTGATTTAATTGAAAATTGCGATTAGGAATTAAAGTTAATAGTTCACTTAAATTTAAACGATCAATCTGAAGATTAGTTTGACTTTCCCCCGTTTTTAACGCCGTTTCTCCTTGAATTTTTACTTGACTTTTGAGGATTTCTGCGCTCAAATCGTAGCTGAGAGGTTGCTCTTGATTATCGATAAATCTTCCCTGACCATCGGCCTTAATTTCTATCGGGTTTTTCAGGGCATGGGGTTGGATAGTAATAGCTGCCTTCTCCACCTGAAAACCCAGATTTAACCTAATGGGGGCCTCCCGGTCTAAGTTACTAGATATTTTATCTAAATTATCGAGCCATTGACCATTTTTATCCTGATCGAGATAAATACTGGGATTAATTAACTTGACATCAACCGGCAGCGGCAGACCTAAAAGTAAGGGCAGTGGATTTAATCCCAATTCGATCGCATCAATAGATAAACTATCAGCAGAATTGGCCGTAGCTGGAATTTCCGATTTACCGATACGAATGCGATTAAAATAAAAGCCCTCTATCTTACCTACCCTGACAGGTCTGTGCAGCATTTCACTGAAGATATTATCTAAAATTGGGGTGAGACGTTCATAAACTAAATAACGAGTCGTAAAATAGCCAAGGGAGGTAAGTCCTAGGAGAGTAATTCCCCCGACAATCAAAGTAGAAGGCCGGCGTAAAAATCGACCGATACTCAGAAAAAGATTAGGACGAGAAGAAGGATCGCCAGGGGAGTTACTCATAATTGTTTACCTCACACACACCAAAGAAAGGGCAACGGCTCACCAGAGCTAATAAACTATGATAATTAACCGCAGCACTGATAGCCCTCAATCGATTAATTGCCATTTTTTAGGCAATTATTGGGCTTAAATCCTGTGAGGAAGTCAAGGGATGCGGTCAATTAAAAGCCTCTCTCCCCATCTTAGCCTAAGACTCGAATGGCTGGCTAAAATTTTCAACAATCCGCCAAAATCTGCCTAGCTTCAACAGTCAACCGAATTAATATTGATCACCCCACCAGTTCAAGCAGAATATTGCTCGGATCAATAGGTTCGGAAATTGAAGATTGAGAGAAAACTTGTGCGGACAGACAACAATCCGGCGCAGTCTGGAACAACAACCAGAAGTATTCAGTCTTAGAATATTGGGACTAGCACGTCTATTTTTACTGCAAAAATCGTCTTATAGATAAAGATTATGAAAGCCAGATTATCGATCGCCCTAACCGCCCTAATGACCTTGGGCATAACTGCCACACCAGCGGCCAACTTTGACGAACAGGACATCGAGCAGACCCAGGTAGTAGCGATCGCTCGTCCCTACGGAGGTAATAAATTTGACCTGCTAGTCTTGGAACAAATCCAGGGAAAACAGAAGTGTTGGAGCGAAAGCGGCTCAAATCCGGTCATGATCGACCCTCTACTCCTCAACTTTGACTTTACCGGCATTTGTCGCCGCGCCACCGATAGTAATGGTTATTCTATCCGTCTGGATGGCCGGGATTTTGGGCTAGATTACATCCTGCGTATTGTGGAACGCAATGGCGAATTATACTTAGTGGGAACTCCCCGGGATGCCCGCAGACCGGAATTAGTGGTGGGAAGAACCCGAGGAATGCAAACAGGATTTATGAAAATTATCCTCGAACCGGGTTGGAGATTTAGCCGTCGTACTTTCCAAGGCAAAAGTTTAGGCCACTTCTACTTTAGCGGCAAAGAAGCGGAAGTTCTCGCAGCCGCCGGCAGACCTCCCATCAACGAAACCACTCCCCCCCCCACTTCCGGGGCCAGTTTTCAGGATATTAGCGGCGATATCTATAAAACTGAGATTGAAAAAGCGATCGCTATTGGTGTAGTGGCCGGTTTTAAAGAAGATAACACCTTCCGCCCCGAAAATCCCGTCACCAGGGAACAATTCGTCTCAATGATTATTGAAGGGATGGGAACTGTCACCAAAATTAACCTAGAAGAGATTCCCCCCGGCAGCGGCAGTTTTAACGACGTAGAAGCGACGCGTTGGAGTGCCAAAAAAATCCAATGGGCCCGGGCCAATGGTATTGTTGCCGGCAAAGCTAACGGCGAATTCCGTCCCACCGACCCCATCACCCGGGCCGAATTGATGGCGATTCTCAAACAGGCCGCCACCTACCTGAAAACTCAGCAAAAACAAGCCCCCGATTTAGCCCAAACTAAAACCCCCGTCAATTTTTCCGATACTTCCGGTCATTGGGCTGCCAGTTTAATTACCCAGATGTCGGGATTTTGCGGTGTGGCCTCTCCCTTGAACGAACGGGGTAGTTCTTTTGTACCAAATGATCCCGCCCGTCGTAACTACGCAGCAGCCGCCATCGTCCGTACCCTCGATTGTGTTAAAACCGCCAAAAAATAAGTAGGGTTTGCGGCAAAAAGTTTTTCCTAGGGGTAGGGTGTGGGGTTTCACCCATTTTTGGGTGGTCAATTAGCTAAAATTCAGGGAAAAAGTCCCTGAATTTTCCCCCCGCTCACTCCCATGCCCAGAACTTTTTGAGATCAAAAAGGCCTAAAGATATTATCCAATTACTGATGACTGATGACCGATGACTGATTACTGATTACTGGTCACTGATTACTGATTACTGATTACTGATTGTGGTTATTAATTTTTACTTTAGGTATGCCGTCGAGTATTCCCGCTAGACTGGAAAATAATGCACCTCGGCTAGACAAAATCCTATGGTAAAGCTGCTCGAAAATCCTCTCCGAGTGGGATTGCGACAAGAAAGAACCCCAGAACCCTTAATCTTAGTCATTTTTGGGGCATCGGGAGACTTAACCCAAAGAAAACTGGTTCCTGCCCTCTATCAACTGAAACGGGAAAGACGACTGCCGGCCGAATTAACCATCGTCGGTACAGCGCGCCGAGAGTGGAGTCATGATTATTTTCGCCAACAGATGCGCCAAGGCATCGAAGAATTTTCCGACGGGATTGGCAGTGAGGAATATTGGCAAGACTTCGCCCAAGGGTTGTACTATTTCCCCGGCAACATGGACGACCCAGAAAGTTACGCCAAAATGAAAGTCTTTCTGGAAGAATTAGACGGAATCCGGGGAACCCGCGGCAATCGAGTCTTTTATCTAGCGGTTTCTCCTAATTTCTTTCCCCCCGGTCTTAAAAACCTCGGGGCAGCCGGAATGCTGAAAGACCCGATTAAACACCGGTTAGTGATCGAAAAACCCTTTGGCAAAGATCTCAGTTCTGCCCAAGTTCTCAATCGAGTCGTACAAGAGGTTTGTCAGGAGAACCAAGTTTATCGCATTGACCACTATTTAGGCAAGGAAACCGTCCAAAACTTATTGGTGTTCCGATTTGCTAACGCTATCTTTGAACCCCTCTGGAATCGTCAATTTATCGATCACGTCCAGATTACCGTGGCCGAAACCGTGGGAGTGGAGGAGCGGGCCGGATATTACGAAAAATCGGGAGCTTTGCGCGATATGGTGCAAAATCACCTGATGCAGTTATTCTGCTTGACGGCCATGGAAGCGCCCAACGCTATTAACGCTGATAGTGTCCGCGGCGAAAAAGTCAAAGTCCTGCAAGCGACTCACCTGGCCGATATTAATAACCTGGAAAAATCCGCCATCCGCGGCCAGTATAAAGCCGGTTGGATGAAAGGAAAACCCATTCTGGGCTATCGGCAAGAACCGGGGGTTAATCCGGAATCGACCACTCCCACCTATGTGGCCATGAAATTAATCGTCGATAACTGGCGTTGGCAAGGTGTCCCCTTCTACCTGCGTACCGGTAAACGTCTGCCCAAAAAAGTTTCCGAGATTGCCATCCAATTCCGCCATGTGCCGTTATTAATCTTCCAATCGGCGGCCCAACAAACTAATGCAAATGTACTGAGTCTGCGAATTCAGCCTAACGAAGGTATTGCCCTCCGTTTTGAGGCGAAAATGCCGGGGTCGGAATTACGCACACGCACGGTAGAAATGGACTTTAGCTATGGTTCCTCCTTCGGTGTCACCAGCGCCGATGCCTATAATCGCCTACTGTTAGACGCTATGTTAGGAGATCAAACCCTATTTACCCGTTCTGACGAGGTAGAAGAAGCATGGCGCATCGTTACTCCCGCTCTCGCCGCTTGGGACGCTCCCGCCGATCCTGCCTCCGTACCCCAATACGAAGCGGGTACCTGGGAACCCACAGAAGCGGAATTTCTCCTTAACCGCGATGGCCGTCGTTGGCGACGACTCTAATACAGTGAACAGTAATCAGTGAGCAGTAATCAGTAAACTAAAAACTCACATCTGATAACTGATAACTCACATCTGATAACTGGTAACTGAATCACTGATAACTGGTAACTGAATCACTGATAACTGATAACTGATAACTGATAACTGACATGACTACCCAAAGCCCCCCCATTGTCTCCCTGCAAGCACCGAAAGATGTTTCCATCGATGTGATCGAGCAGGAACTGCGCGATATCTGGCAATCCTATAATAATAATGAGGATGGTATGGCCGCCACCCGGGCCACTACCTTTAGCTTTATTGTCTATGAACCCGACGCGGTACAGGAATTGTTAACCCTTCTCGGCTATTACACCGGCCCGATTGATGGTATTGCCGGTCCGCGGACCCACGCCGCCATCAAAGTCGCCCAAAAGGACCTAGGACTAGAAGTAACTGGGCTTTCTAGCGATGAATTTGTCGCCCGGTTAAGGGCAGCCTGGGAAGCGGAAAAAAACGCCGAGGACGGGGCTAATCATCGTCAATACGCCGCCGATTTGGATGCGATTGGGGTCGCAGATGCGATCGCTGCTTCCAATCCCTGTCGCATTATTACCCTCTGTCCCACTGCCGAGGCCGATGAAGGGGTGAAAGCCTCCGTTTCTGCCTATTGTCCCGTTAACAAACGTAGTCAGAACACTTTAGTTTGCTGTGAATACGTCACTTTAAGCGGCACAGCGGAAGCCTTGGAACGAATTGGCGGCATTATTTCCGAGTTAACTATTCCCAGTTTGCCAAAATTTCTCTGGTGGAAAGCCAGTCCCGATGCGGAATATGGACTATTTAAGCGTCTGGCCAGTCAATGTGATACGATTATCGTCGATTCCAGCACTTTTCGGGAACCGGAAACGGAACTGCTGCAAGTGGGGGATTTATTAGCAACAGATGTACCATTAGCTGACCTGAACTGGAGTCGTCTCGCCCCCTGGCAAGAACTAACCGCCGAGGCTTTTGATCCACCGGAGCGCCGGGATGCTATTCTGGAAGTCGATCGCATCACTATTGATTACGAAAAGGGCAATCCTTGCCAAGCTTTTATGTTCCTCGGTTGGATGGCCAGCCGGTTACAATGGCGACCGGTGGGATATAGTCACCGGTCGGGAGATTACGCTATTCATCGGATTAGCTTCCTCGGTCAGGACCAGCGTTTAATTGAGGCGGAATTAGCCGGTGTTCCCGTGGCCGATTGGGGTGAGATACAAGGGGATCTGATTAGTATTAAACTCAGTTCTACTAATCTTCAGGCTGATTGTTGTACGGTAATTTGTTCGGGAACTACCGGCTGTATGCGGATGGAAGCTTCGGGAGGGGCCCAATCTTGCCGCATTGAACAAGTGGCCCATCTGGAAGACCAAAAAACAGAAACTCTGCTAGGTAAACAGTTACAGCGTTGGGGCCAGGACGTGCTTTATCAAGAAAGCATGAAAGTCACTAGCGCTATCCTCAAATTATCCCAACCGGATTAACAAATTAGCAACAATAATCCCACCCACTTTGGAGAGACCTTGTTAACAAGGTCTCTCGATATTTATACGGCAGTCAGCACTTGATTAAAACCGATAATTTTAGCTTTTCGGAAAACAGGTTATCATAAAAACAGAGCTTTGCTTTCAAGGGGGCAATATGGTCGCAACCACTGAGAAACGCTACACAGTCGCAGAATACTTTCAACTAGAGGAAACTGCCACCGACAGACACGAGTATCGAGATGGAGAAATTATTGTTATGACCGGGGGAACTCCTAACCATAATCGCATTGCGGGAAATTTTTACAGAAGATTTCCCTTAACTATCCAGAATCAAGCCTATGATATATTTATCACCGATCTACGCTTGGCCATACCCGCCTATAATGTGTACACCTATCCCGATATTATGATCGTTAAGGGGGAACCAATTCTTGAAAGAGGACGCACCGATACGATTACCAATCCACAGGTTATTATCGAGGTTTTATCAAAATCTACTCAAGACTATAATCGGGGTGATAAGTTTAAATTTTACCGTTCTCTTAATAGTTTTGAAGAATATATTTTAATCGATCAATATGGTTATTATATAGAACAATTTCATAAAAGAGGCGATCATTGGGAATTTCGGGATTATCACAGCCAAGAAGCGATTTTAACTTTGTTTTCTCTAGATTTTCAAATATCCCTGACAGATTTATATCAGCGAGTGGATTTTACCGCGATTGAAGTATCCTAATGACTCAACTAAGCTGTTCGTAATTTAAATTGCTTGTTGAGACGAGGCAAGAGGCAAGAGGCAAAAGGCAACAGTAAAGGGATTGAGGGAGATTCGGCTAATAAGAATAAGCGGTTTAAATACGTCTTAGCTTATTTAGGGTTTGTCGCAAAGGTCTTGGTATGATTAACTCCCAATCCAACTTGAAAAACCCACTCCCTAATTCATAATTCATAATTCATAAAAAAAAGGTGGGGCAACACCCACCTTTTTTAAACCTTAGATATTAGAGATAATTAGGGTTTGCTGAATAATCCTTCTTGTAGTACATCGCTTGGTACAAAAAACAAGGGCAACAAAGCCTAAAACGACCGACTCCTGACTCCTGACTCCTGACTCCTACCCCCAGGAAAAACTTTTTCAGCAGACCCTAATTAGGCCTCATCGAGAGCGGCAATACCGGGTAAAACCTTCCCTTCGAGTAATTCCAAACTAGCGCCACCACCGGTGGAAATATGGCTCATTTTTTCCGCCACTCCCACTTTTTCCACCGCCGCTACCGAGTCACCACCACCGATAATGGTAGTTGTACCCGTAGCGGTTAAATCGGCTAAAGTGTGAGCGATCGCATCTGTACCCGCCGCAAATTTATCGAACTCGAACACCCCCATGGGGCCATTCCAGAGGACAGATTTACAGTTAGATAAAGCTTTTTGGAAAACTTTAACTGATTCAGGTCCAATATCCAATCCCATCCAACCATCGGGAATATTTTCGACCTTGACGATTTGGGACTCGGCATCTTTATCGAATTGATCCGCTAACACCACATCGGTAGGAAGGAGGAATTCCACTCCTTTTTCTTTAGCTTTCGCTTCCAGGGATTTGGCTAATTCCAGTTTGTCCTCTTCCACCAAAGACTTACCAACACTTAAACCGCGGGCCTTGTAGAAAGTAAAGATCATACCGCCACCGATGAGCAGTTTATCGCACTTTTCTAATAAAGTTTCGATCACGCCAATTTTACTAGAAACCTTAGAACCGCCGATAATCGCCGCTAGGGGACGTTGGGGAGTTTCAATAGCTGCTTGTAGGTAGTTTAACTCTTTTTCAATCAAATAACCCGCCACCGAGGGGCTGAGATAGTGGGTAACGCCTTCCGTAGAAGCGTGGGCGCGGTGGGCGGTACCAAAAGCATCATTAACGTATAAATCGGCATTAGCGGCTAATTTTTTGGCAAAATCGGGGTCATTTGCCTCCTCTTCACCGTGGAAACGCAGATTTTCTAAAAGGGCCACTTGACCGTTAGACATTTGACTAATCGCTGCCGTCACTCCCTCACCAATACAATCGGGACACATGACCACTTCTTGGCCCAGTAATTCCGAGAGACGTTTAGCTACAGGGGTCAGACGCAAATTTTCTTTAACTTGACCGTCGGGGCGACCCATGTGGCTGCATAAAATAACCTTAGCCCCTTTTTTGATTAAATCCTCAATAGTTGGTAGTGCCGCCCGAATGCGGGTATCATCGCTGATTGCCCCGGTGGCTTTGTCCATGGGAACATTAAAATCGACCCGGACTAAGACCCGTTTGCCCGCTAAATCAGCCTCTGTTAAATTCGCTACTGTTTTTTTTGGCACAGCCCATAACCTCCTAGATTGCTTACCGTACAATAAAGATTAAATCAGGGTATCGCTACTTGCGGCAATTACTTTGACAAAGATTATTTCAGATTTGGGGATCAGTTTTGCAGTTCCAAGACCGATTTGCCCAGAAAAATTTGATTGGAGAGACTTGCTAATTATGTTTGAGACGATTTTATTTCCCATCGACCACAGCCGCGAAAGTCGTGACGCTACCAGTAGTGTGATCGAATTAGTCAAAATCTTTGACAGTCGTTTGGTGCTGTTGTCGGTGGTGGAAACGACAGCCACCGGGGAAATTGCCGCCGACGATAAGATGAATTCGATCGAAGCGGTGGATAGATTGTTACAATCGGTGCGGGCGATTTTTGCCCAAGCTGACATCACTGCGGAAATGATTGAACGGGAGGGAATACCCTCTTTTGTCATCTGTGATGTGGCCGATGAAGTTAATGCCGACCTGATCGTTATGGGTTGTCGCGGTTTAGGATTAACTAGCGAAGGTGTGTCCGAAAGCGTCACCACCAAAGTTATTAACCTTGCCCCCTGTCCAGTGTTGATTATCCCTTAATCAGTAATCAGTTATCAGTGAGCAGTTATCAGTGAGCAGTTATCCTACTAAATCCAGTTATTAAAGACTGATTATCTATTCCTCCTTTTGCCTCTTGCCCCCCCGACGTCGGGGGGGTTGCCTCTTGCCTATCCTGATATGTCGCCTATACTCAACGGATTTAGTATCAGATGTGAGTTTTCAGTTCACTGATTACTGTTTACTGTACGGCTACGCCGTGCCTTTGGCAACACTGAAACAAGGCTCCCCATCTCCCCCGTCTCCTGAGAGAAATGTAACGAATTGTGAGAGTTTCAGCCGTCAACCCTTGAAAACTCGATCGATGGGGTTGCTTGAAGTAATTCTTAGGCCTAAAGTGTAATCTTAAAGTTTTATGATCAATTTTCCTGTTGATCGGAAAAAGGAGAACTCAAACACAATGGCTGAAACTGGATACAAACAGGTGGTGACACCCTACAATGATGATCCGTTCATTGGTCATCTAGCTACCCCCATTTCCGCTTCTGGTTTTACCAAAGCTTTTATTGGTAACTTACCTGCCTATCGTCCCGGTCTAGCTCCGATTCTGCGCGGTCTAGAGGTGGGTATGGCCCACGGTTATTTCCTCGGTGGTCCCTGGGTTGTCCTGGGTCCCTTGAGAGACTCGGAATATGCTAATCTCGGCGGCTTAATCCCCGCTTTAGCCATGGTTCTCTTGGCTACGGGTTGTTTAGCTAGTTATGGTCTTGTCTCCTTCCAAGGTAAGGCCGCTAGTGGTGATCCTCTGCAATCCTCCGAGGGTTGGAGTCAATTCGCCGCCGGTTTCTTTATTGGTGGTATGGGTGGCGCTTTTGTGGCCTATTTCCTCCTAGAAAATCTTGGTGTCGTTGATGGCATCATGCGCGGGGTTTTTAATCAATAATTAACCCTTGTTCTACCTGATTATCATTTCCTTATTTTTTTACTAGGAGCATTTGACATGACTGGTGCCTACGCAGCTTCTTATCTGCCTTGGATTTTAATCCCGATCGTCTGTTGGTTAATGCCAGCCGTAGTGATGGGTTTGTTATTTATCTATATCGAAAGTGAATCCTAATTTAGCCTAGGATTCCTACAATTCAGGACTTGAAAATTAGCTATTTAATAGTTAGTTTTCAAGTCCTATTTTCTGAGGAAAAAAGAAAAGTATTGACCAGATGAAAATTGGTAAAACCCCACACCCCACACCCTACACCCCACACCCCACACCCCACACCCCTTACCCGCACCGAAAAACTTTTTGCTGCAAACCCTACTT
This sequence comes from Microcystis sp. M_OC_Ca_00000000_C217Col, assembly GCF_007095585.1. Lineage (NCBI taxonomy): Bacteria > Bacillati > Cyanobacteriota > Cyanophyceae > Chroococcales > Microcystaceae > Microcystis > Microcystis sp. M_OC_Ca_00000000_C217Col. The sequence continues at coordinate 13,544 of NZ_SFBV01000265.1, read as the reverse complement.
ATAAAGCGGTTAGATAGCGGATTTTTTCCAACAATAGGGAGGGTTGAATCGGTTTGAGCAGATAGTCGTCAATGCCATGACGACCGAGAAAATTAACGCTGATTTCAGGGGTATCATTCAAGATTAGCACTTTACTGGCTTGAGTTTGGCTAGATTTTTTTAAGAGATGACAGAGATGATATATATCGGGCATTTTCCGATCGACAATTATAATACTTGGCTGCACGATCTCAATTTTTTTGATAGCGGAGACACTATCGATTAACCAAATAACTTGATAATGTGCCACCATCAATAACTCACAAATAAGATTGGCAATTTCTTCGTCACTTTCAATTAAAACTACAGTGGGATGGTGGTGATTAAAATGGGGATTATTATCCGAGGGTTGGCGCTGGGATTTGGGGGGCTTTTGTTGAGGTAAACGGACGGTAAAAATGGAACCTTTATCTAAGCAAGATTCTACCTCGATCGTGCCGCGATGCAGTTCCACTAATTGTTTAGTTAAAGCCAATCCTAATCCCATACCACCATAACGACGTTTTCGGGAGCCATCCAACTGGGTAAATTTTTCAAACAGAAGCGGTATTTTTTGAGCAGGAATGCCGATGCCCGTGTCCTCTACCTGAAAAATGACCTGACTGCCTTCTTTCCACAGTCTCAGCGTGATAGCACCCTGTTCGGGGGTAAATTTCAGGGCATTTTTTAACAAGTACAAAAGTATCTGCTGAACTCGATCATAATCGGCATAAAAATAATGCTCTTTTTCGGTAATTTTCATCTCTAAAATTAGATTAATTTCTTTAATTTCTGCCTCTGTTTTGATAATTTCTAAAACATGATGACAGAGGTATTTTAGCGAAAATTGTTTAATATCTAAAACGGCTTTTCCTGCCGAAACTTGCGAAAAATTAAGCAAGTCATTAATTAATTCTAATAGTTTATTGCCGTTATCCTGAATAACTTTTAGATAGTGTTTTTGTTTGTCGGGAGGTAAAAAATTACTGGCTGCCGAGCATTTTTGCAGGGTACTGGACAAACCGATAATACAAGTTAGGGGAGTTAATAACTCATGACTCATATTATTTAAAAATTCACTTTTGCAGAGGTTAGCGGCTTCCGCAGTCATTAAAGTATCTTGTAATTCTTGGGTTCTTTCTATTACCCGGCGCTCAAAAATATCTTTTTGTTCCTGTACTTGAGAATATAATTGCGCTTGATAGATAGCGATGGCGAGATGTTCACCAATCTGACCTAAAAATTTCTTTTCCTGCGGCAACCATTGGCGTTTTTCTTGACATTGATGGGCAATTAATAAACCCCACAATTCTTCTTGTACCACAATCGGGGCGATTAATTTTGATTGCACTTGGTGTTGTCGCAAAAATTCGGACAAACAGAAGGAAGAAGAATAGTTAACATCCACATCATCCACAGCCAGAATTAATCCTTGACGGTACTTTTCTTTGTATTGGGGAATATAGGAAAAACAATCGTCTTCGGGGGTTAAATTTAACACGGAATTTATCTGGTCAGAAACGCGCGACTCGGAAGTTATTTTTCCCTTTCCCTCACCGATACCGGGGAAAAATTGATAAATTAACAATCGGTCCACTTGCAGAAATTCCCGCGCTTCCCTGACCACGGTTTCCAGAATCACCGGTAACTCCAGACTCTGACGCATTTGGGTGATGACTTGGTTTAATAATCTTTCCTGTTGGATTTGTTGGGATAGGGCAGCTTCTATCGGTTGACAAACGGAGAAGATGCGGGAACAACCCCCATCAGCAGCCGGAGAAGAAATTATCGAGAGAATTTTGACTAAAATTTTATTTTGAAAACTGCTGACATTAATGGATAGAGGCAGATTTAAAATTTGATAACCCTGCTGAATTTTTGGGTTGTGGAGAGACTTGACGGCCAGTCCTTGCAGAAAACTTTTAATCGTGTTCGCTTCAAAACTAATGCGGACTTCGTACTGAAAATTATGCCCTTGGGGACTGGCTAACAATAAAGCTTGTAGGTCAGTGGAAAGCAAGAGTTGATAGATTTCCCCTGTCTGTGGGGGAATATCTCTTTCACTGAGACTAATCCTCGGCCCTGTCACCTGTATTGCCAACTGTCCCCACCAAGAACGAATTTGTTCGAGGTGAGTAGATGACAACACTTGACAGCAAACATAAGCGGGAGAAGCGTTCATTTATCATTTATCAGTTATCATTTATCAGTCATCATTTATCAGTTATCAGAAGGCAGGAGGCAGGAGGCAGGAGATAGGGTGGTGGGGTGTTGGGGTTTTAGGGTTTTAATTGAAATTTCCCCACTTCCCCACTTTCCCACTTCCCCAAACCCCAGTCATCATTAAGGGGACTGGGGTTGGGGTTTTAGTGAAGATTTTTCTTAATCCCTATCCCCTATTCTTTAAATTGCCGCAGACAGATATAATCATCTCTATCTACCTAAGAATGATCCCTCGATCGAGACCCTGATTCTCAAAACCTAATCATTATTTAACCTGACTCTCAAAATTTATGCATCGTATTGCTCCCCAAGCGGGTGGTTGGACAGCAGATACCGAAGGGGTGATTATTATTGACCAAAATCCGGCCCCGATTGTCCTCCTCACCATGGCTGATACCGATATTCAAACTCTAGCGGCAGCTATCGACCATCTACCGGATAATTTTCCCGCAATTCGCGCCCTCAATTTATCCCAGTTACAGCAGCAATACAGTATCGATAACTATGGGGACAAGGTACTATCCCAAGCAAGGGTGATTATTCTTCGCTTATTGGGGGGACGGGGGAGTTGGTCCTACGGGTTGGAAGTAGTTAAGGAAATTGTCGAGGAAACCGGTGCGACTTTATTTGTCCTCCCGGGAGAGGATAAACCGGATTTAGAGTTGATGAGTCATTCCACTGCTTCCCTGACTACTGTTAACCAGTTATGGTGCTATTTCACGGAAGCAGGGATAGATAACTGGATTAATGCTGCTAAATTTATCGCGCATACCTGTCTCCATCTCGACTATTCTCCCTCTCCTCCTAGGGTTGTCCCTAGGTGGGGAATCTATTCCCAGACAACCCTATCCCAACCCCAAGCACGGACTTGGATACTTTTCTATCGTTCCCATTATCTCGCAGGTAATACCAAAGCTATCGATGCTTTAATCAGCGCTTTCACCCAAAGAAATATTGAAACTGTCCCCATCTTTCTCTCCTCTCTCCGGGAAATCGAAGTGCAAGAGGAACTATTAACCCTCTTTTCCCACCATCCCCCAGACCTAATTCTCGATACCACTAGCTTCTCTATCCAGCGACCGGAAGACAAACAAAATCATCACTTCTGGCAGTCTCTCAATAAACCCATCTTCCAAGTTATCCTCAGCAGCAGCAGTTTAGAAGCTTATCAACAGGGTTATCAGGGTCTTTCCCCCCGGGATGTGGCTATGAATATCGCTTTACCGGAAATGGATGGCAAAATTATCACCCGCGCTATTTCCTTTAAATCTGTCCTCACCCGACATCCCAAACTAGAAACGGAAATAGTTATCTATCAACCCCTCCCCCACCGGGTTGATTTTGTCGCTGATTTAACCGCAAACTATTGTCAACTCTCCTCCCTTCCCAACTCCCAGAAAAAAATTGCTCTCATTTTCCCCAACTATCCCAATAAGGATGGTCGTATCGCTAACGGAGTCGGTTTAGATACTCCCGCTAGTGGTCTGGAAATTCTTCGCGCATTACAAACCCAAGGTTATACCCTCACCGACCTCCCCGACCATAGCGATGAATTAATGCGATTGCTTATTTCCGGTATCACTAATGACCTGGAGACAAGGGAATTAAAACCTATCTATCAATCTCTCTCCCTAGAAGCATATCTAGATTATTTCTCCTCCCTTCCCCCCGATAATCAAAGCGCTCTGCTTGACCGTTGGGGATATCCAGACAAGGATTTTCCTATCCCCGGCATCCAGCTAGGTAATGTCTTTATCGGTATTCAACCTTCTCGCGGTTATGACCTTGACCCGACTCTTAATTATCATTCCCCCGACCTGGAACCTACCCACAGCTATCTCGCTTTTTACCATTGGTTACGACAGGAATTCCAAGTCACTGCTGTAATTAATCTCGGTAAACACGGCAATTTAGAATGGCTACCGGGGAAAAGTCTCGCTCTTTCTCCCCATTGTTATCCCGAAATCGCTTTCTCGTCGCTGCCGAATTTTTATCCGTTTATTGTCAATGACCCCGGAGAAGGTTCCAGTGCTAAAAGACGTTCCCAAGCTGTTATCATCGACCATCTCACTCCCCCGATGACCCGAGCGGAATTGTATGGGGATTGGGAAAAGTTAGAGTCTCTCATCGATGAATATTATCAGGCAGAATCTCTTGATCCTTCTCGTTTAGCTCTGATTCGCGAGCGGATTAACGATCTGGTGGCGAAAACTAATCTCGATCGAGAGCTAGGCACGATCTCGCGTAGCGAGCGCGTTGCGACCAACGCTTCCTTTGGTCAATTTCTCACCCTCGTGGATGGTTATCTCTGTGAACTCAAGGAAGCACAAATCCGCGACGGTTTACATATCTTCGGTCAATGTCCCCAGGGTCAGCAGTTAATTGATTTAATCCAATCGATCGCCCGTTCTCCTAGTCCCGACCGCCCCGGTTTAACCCGTTCGATCGCCCTTGACCTCCATCTCGACTGCGACCCCCTGACGGAATATAACGATACTACTACCTATCTGGAAGGTCTCGCTCAGGATTTAATTAGCCAGAAAATTGAACCTCTAGGCGAAAATACGGCAAAAGAATTGGTTTGGCTAGAAAATCAGTTAATTCCTGCTTTAAAACAAACCCCCGATGAACTTATCTATCTCTTAAAAGGTCTCGCTGGCCAATACGTCCCCAGTGGTGCTTCCGGCGCTCCTACCCGCGGCCGTCCCGATGTTCTCCCCACCGGCAGAAATTTCTATTCCGTCGATACCCGCGCAATCCCCACAGAAACCGCGTGGGAAGTGGGAAGAAAGGCCGCAGAGGCACTAATTGAACGTTATACCCAAGAAAATGGCGAATATCCCCGCACTTTGGCGATTTCTATCTGGGGAACTTCGACGATGAGAAATAGTGGCGAAGATGTGGCCGAAGCCATGGCTTTACTGGGAATTCGTCCCCTTTGGGATGGTTTTTTCCGTCGGGTGGTCGGGTTTGAAATCCTTACCCCGTCTAGCTTAGGCCGTCCTCGTATTGATGTGACCGTTCGGGTATCCGGCTTTTTTAGGGACAGTTTCCCCAGCATACTACATCTTCTTAATTCTTGCATAAATGCGGTAGCTTGTCAAGAGGAAGAGGAAAAAATTAATCCTTTAGCGGCGAAAGTGAAGACAGAGAGGGAGTTTTGGCTAAGTCAGGGCTTAGGAGAAAAAGAGGCGAAACTGAGAGCTACTGCCAGAATCTTTGGCTGCAAACCGGGTGCTTATGGGGCCGGTTTACAGGGGTTAATCGAGTCACAAAACTGGCAAAATGATCAAGACTTAGCTAATGCTTATATTAACTGGAGTTGTTATGCCTATGATAGTCAAGGAACTGCCCATTCTTTACCAGAAGTATTGAGAAATAGACTGCAAGAATTAGAGATAGTGCTGCACAATCAGGACAATCGAGAACACGATATTTTCGACTCCGATGACTACTATCAATTTCAAGGCGGCTTAACTGCCAGTGTCCGGGCATTAACCGGCAAAAATCCCGTCACCTATTTTGGTGATCATTCCCGTCCGGAAAATCCCCGCATCAGAACCCTAGAGGAAGAAATTCGTCGCGTTTACCGTTCGCGAGTGGTTAACCCCAAATGGATAGCGGGAGTGATGCGACACGGCTATAAAGGCGCCTTTGAGATGGCTGCAACCGTAGATTATATTTTTGCCTACTCTGCCACTACTCACCTAGTGGAGGATTTTATCTATCAGGGAGTAGCCGAAGCTTATTTATTTGACGAGAAGGTACAACAATTTATTCAGGAAAAAAACCCCTGGGCATTGCGAGATATGGCCGAAAGATTATTAGAGGCTCAACAACGGGGATTATGGACCCAGGTGGACCAGAAAACTTTAGATCAATTGAGGGCAATTGTCCATGAGGCCGAAGGAGCGATCGAATCGGGTCAGTAATTAGACCTCTGGCAAAAATCAAAAATCTGACCTTAGGTGAGGAGTTAGTAGCCAGTAGTCAGTAGTCAGGAGAATTAAGAATGAGCATTAATCAATTAAATGCTCTATCTAGGGATTTTATGCAATTTTATGCCTATTTTTCTCATTTTTGAACTCTCAAAAATTAATTAGGCAAGAACTCTATTAATAACCGCTCTAGAATCAGTCTATACTATATATTCTCCGGGGAGAAATTGCTCAAATTACGGCTCTCTTATTCTTTGTGTGATCAGTTTAACTTATAAGTACCTAAGCAAAATTAATTACACATATCTAACCACTTCTTGCCTCCTGCCTCTTGCCTTTTGCCTATCTTGACTAGGAAATTAATTTTGCACGACTACTTATAAGTACCTAAGCAAAATTAGTTACACATTTCGATAAAGCTTTTGCCTTTTGCCTATCTTGACTAGGAAATTAATTTTGCACGACTACTTATAGTAGTGATCGATCTTTGTGTCCTCTGTGTCTCTGTGGTTCCTTCCGCGCGCTCGCCAGCAGGACTGTATCTTAGAATACATTTTACCCACCAAACCTAAGAGAGCCAAATTACTTTAGTAATGAGAAACAGGACTAAATAATGGCTGGAATTGAGGGATTGAGGATTAAAAATTATCGAGCGCTCAAGGATATAACCCTGGGGAAGTTATGGAAAGCCAATTCAGACTTAAATCGGCCTAATCTTTTTGCCTTGCCCATCAATTTCTCAAGCTTTCCTTTAGGATTAATTGAGCAATACTGAAATAAATAAAAATTCCTAAAACATCAACCACTGTCGTAATAAAAGGAGCAGACATTAAAGCAGGATCAAATCCCATTTTGTTAAAGACAAAGGGTAATGCTGTACCTGTCGTTGCTGCAATAATTGAGATAGCAATTAAACTAATTCCCACTATAAAACCAATCTCTGGTTTACCTAAGAATACAAAAATCATGGCAATCACAATGACGGCTAAAATTATTCCTAATAATCCCCCTGTTATTAACTCTTTCACAATAATTGAAAACGGTTTTTTATCTCTTAATTCATCGGTACTTAATCCCCTAATAACAACGGTTGATGACTGCGCACCTATATTTCCCCCTGCATCAATTAATAATGGCGTAAAAAAGGCTAAGGCAACTACTTCTTCTAATACTTCCTCAAAATTACTCATTAAAAAAACTGTTCCAGAATTCGTGATTAGTAAAATTAATAACCAGGGTATTCGTTTTTTTGTGATTTTATACAAGCCCAATTTAAAGTAATTTTGATCATCAGATTCTGTATTAATTGCTCCCATTTTATAAATATCTTCAGTTGCTTCTTCCTCTAAAATATCGATAACATCATCTACCGTAACTACCCCTAATAAGTTTTCATCTTTATCAACAATTGGCAAGGCTAATAAATCATAGCGTTGAATCAATTTAGCGACTTCTTCTTGGTCGGTATCGGTATAGGCATAAATAATGTTTCTGTTCATAATTTCAGAAATTATGGCTTCTGGTTTAGCAACAATCAAATCTTTTAAAGATAAGGTTCCTTGTAATCTCTTGTTATTATCTGTCACATAGATATAGTAAGCCACTTCAATTTTATCGGCTAAATTTCTGATTTTAGCTTGGGCTTCATTAGCGGTAATAGTTTCTTTAACATAGATATATTTCGGGGTCATAATTCGCCCTGCTGTATCAGCAGAATACCCGAACAATAAAGCATTTAACTCTCTTTCTTCAGGGGATAATTGAGCTACTAAAGTCCTCGCTAATTGAGGAGGTAACTCATCAAATAACTTGACTCGATCATCAGGAGACATATTATTAATAATTTCATTTGCTTCCGCATTTTTAAACTTTTCGATTAATAAATATTGGGTATTTCTATCTAAATGTTCATAAACGTCAATGGCTTGAGATTTATTTAAAAGTCGGAAAGCAATGATTTGTAGGGTTTTAGGTAAGTCCGCAATCGCTTCTGCTATATCCACGGAAGCCACGGGAATTAACAGAGTTTTAGCTGCATCATAATTTTGGGCTTCTAAAAAAATGAGTAACTGATTTGTGATAACATCTCTTAGATCACTCTTAGAGCCTTTGGGAAAGTCGATTTCAGTGTTATTCATAATTGATAATTGGGTAAGGTAACTAAAAAGGGAAGCTCGGAAAATTGATGGAGGAGACAAAAGGATTATAAGCGAAGAAAGTAGCGTGGCACAAGCGAACAAATGAACCAAGCTAATTTCGCTTCTTGAAAAGCTAGATTAAAAAAGCTCAATCAACAGAAAGACTTTCTCCTAAGACTGAATTAGATACAGCGTTTCTGATCAAGAACTGTAACCTAATTTGGTATTAATAACCGACTCCTGAAAACGAAAACTTTTGATCTCATAAGTAGTCGTGCAAAATAAATTTCCTAGTGAAGATAGGCAAGAGGCAATAGGCAAGAGGCAAAAGCTTTATCGAAATGTGTAATTAATTTTGCTTAGGTACTTACTAAATCCAGTTATTAAAGACCGATTACCTATTCCTCCTTTTGCCTCTTGTCTCTTGTCTATCTTGATATGTAGCCTATACTCAAAGGATTTAGTATTATTCCCCCTTTTGCCTCTTGCATGAGTGCCTGTACTGATAAGTAGCCTATACTCAAGGGATTCAGTCTTAAATGCAATCACCATGCTCGTTCCTGTCCAAGGCTTGACATAAAACGCGCAATACTGTTATAATAGGGGACTGGCTTAAGCCAAAGACAGCAGGGGCGAAACAGCTTAAATACCCTGCCGAGGTCAAAGCGAGAAAACAGCAGCCAAAAAGACTAAAGAGAGATATTTTCTGTCTTGGTCATGCCTGAACTGGATTCTCTCCACTCAACCCCGGCGCTACAAGGGGTTATTTTTGCGCCTCTGGAACAGGTCCCCCGCATACAGGAGGTGAACAAGGGATGGGGAGAAGCAGAGAAAGCAAGGGAGTAATTCTAGAAGAATTAAAAACCTCCCTTAGCGAAGCTCAATTAACGATGGTCATCGACTATCAAGGTTTAACCGTCGCCGAAATCAGCAATCTACGCCGCAAATTGCGCCCCACGGGAACGATTTGTAAAGTCACCAAAAATACTTTGATGGGATTGGCGATCGCTGAAGATAGTGGCTGGGAACCGATGAAAAGCCTTTTATCGGGAACATCCGCCTTTCTGCTCGTAAAAGAGGATATCGGTGGAGCTTTCAAGGCCTATCAAGAGTTCAAAAAAGAAAGCAAAAAAACCGAATTGCGCGGCGGTGTCCTCAAAGAAGGGACAAAAGGTCAACTGTTAACAGAAGATCAGATCAAAGCGATCGCCGATTTACCGTCGAAAGAACAGTTAATCGCTCAGGCCGCCGGAGCAATCAACGCCATTGCTGCCAAACTGGCCCGCAGTATCAACGAAGTTCCCGCATCTTTGGCCCGTGCCGTCGATGCCGTGGCCCGTCAAGAAGAAAAAGAAGCGGCTTGACACCGCGCCAATCAATCACTTACAAACAATTAGGAGTCTAACCCATGTCTGCTGTAGCTGAAATCTTAGAAAAACTCAAAACCCTGACCCTCTTAGAAGCTGCGGAATTAGTCAAAGGTATCGAAGAAACCTTTGGAGTTAGTGCCGCCGCTCCGACTGGTGGCATAATTATGGCTGCCCCCGGGGCTGCTCCCGCGGCTGCTGCTGAAGCGGTGGAAGAACAAACCGAATTTAACGTCGTTCTCGAAGAAGTTCCCGCCGACAAGAAAATTGCTATCCTTAAGGTGGTACGCGAATTGACCGGTTTAGGACTCAAAGAAGCGAAAGACCTGGTAGAAGCCGCTCCCAAAGCGGTTAAAGAAGGCACTAACAAAGATGATGCCGCCGCCATCAAGAAAAAACTGGAAGATGCCGGGGCAAAAGTTAGCGTTAAATAGATTGCCACTGATTCTGGGGATGTAGATTATATCCCCAGACAAGCTGAAAAGCTCATTTCCTGATACTATAGGATTGTTATAGCAGTCTTGTAGGATGTCCAACCATGGAAAGCGTCGCTTACATTTTAGTTTTAACTATGGCTTTGTCGGTAATTTTCTTCGCCATCGCCTTCCGGGAACCTCCCCGGATTCAAAAGTAAATTTCTTAACTCCGTTTAGGTTAATAATTTTCTTCCCTGAGCCGCCCGCTTGTCAAAAGCAGGTTAGCGGCTCTGGTTTTCGTATTTAAAGGCTTAAATTAAAGGTTCCCCTCACCGAGCGCCTCCTATGCAGTGTCCTAATTGTCAGCATACCGATAGTCGCGTTTTAGAGTCCCGCTCCTCCGAAAACGGTCAGAGCATTCGTCGTCGTCGTGAATGCTTACAGTGTAAATATCGGTTCACCACCTACGAGCGCATCGAATTCGTGCCGATCACGGTGATTAAAAAAGATGGTAAACGGGAATCTTTTGATCGCTGCAAACTGCTCCGGGGGATCGTTCGCGCTTGCGAAAAAACCGGCATTCCCCCCTCAAGATTAGAGGCGATCGTCAATGATATCGAATCCCGTCTGCAGCAAGACTCAAAACGGGAGGTAACAAGTCAGGAAATCGGTCAATTAGTCCTAGAATATCTCCGGCAAGAATCGGAAGTGGCCTATGTGCGCTTTGCTTCAGTTTACGGCAATTTTCAGGGAATTAGAGACTTTATCGCCGCTTTAGCTCTGATCCAGTCCTCCGAAATGGAACGCACTCATCCTTCTTGGTCTCCAGTGGAAGAAGCCAGCGTGATTACCTCGTCTTAAATAGTTCCCGATTCAGTTATAATGAGGATCCCTTGTGCTATTTCAAGCCCAAGCTCTGGTTAGATTCTTAAAAGTCATTCTTGAGGCAGATTGCCTGCAAGAAAGCCGGATGCGGCAGTTCATCCCCTAGGCCCTGCCTAGAAACTAAATTGGGAGGCATCTCCTTGATTTAGAAACTGTACATCACATAGGAGGAAAAACCTACGGAAATTCCGAGGCCCAAACAACGTACATGACCACCCAAAAAACTGCAAACAAAAACATAGGCTTTACCCATGAAGATTTTGCCGCCCTTCTAGACAAATACGATTATCATTTCAGTCCGGGAGATGTTGTCGCTGGGACTGTTTTCAGCATGGAACCCCGGGGAGCGCTCATCGATATCGGTGCTAAAACCGCCGCTTTTATCCCCGTGCAGGAGATGTCGATCAACCGCGTCGATAATCCCGAAGAAGTTTTACAACCCAACGAAACCAGGGAATTTTTCATTCTTACCGACGAGAATGAAGATGGACAGCTAACCCTGTCGATCCGTCGCATCGAATATATGCGCGCTTGGGAACGGGTGCGTCAATTGCAAAAAGAAGATGCTACCGTGCGCTCGAATGTTTTCGCCACTAACCGTGGTGGAGCATTAGTCAGAATTGAAGGTCTCCGCGGCTTTATCCCCGGTTCTCACATTAGCACCAGAGAAGCGAAAGAGGATTTAGTCGGTCAGGAATTGCCCTTAAAGTTTTTAGAAGTGGATGAGGATCGCAACCGTCTGGTTTTAAGTCATCGTCGCGCTTTAGTGGAACGCAAGATGAACGGTTTAGCCGTGGGACAGGTGGTAATCGGTTCCGTGCGCGGAATCAAGCCCTACGGTGCTTTCATCGATATTGGTGGAGTCAGTGGTTTACTGCATATTTCCGAAATCTCTCACGATCACATTGACACCCCCCACACGGTTTTCAATGTCAATGATGAGTTGAAAGTGATGATTATCGATCTCGATGCCGAAAGAGGTCGCATTTCCCTCTCGACTAAACAATTAGAACCCGAACCGGGAGATATGCTCAAAAATCGCCCGTTAGTGTTTGAAAAAGCGGAAGAAATGGCGATTAAATACCGAGAAAAACGTCTAGCGGAAGCGGAAGGCCGGACTGTCTCGGAAGTAGTCGCAGAAATCGAAGTTCCTCCCGCCCTGGAAGAGGAAGATTTAGTTCTCGCCGCTGCCGAGGAGTAGGTCAGTTATCAGTTATCAGTTATCAGTTATCAGTTATCAGTCATCAGATTTGAGTTTTAAGTGTACAGTATTAAATAGAAGTTTCCTACTGTCTTTTCACTGATTACTGATTACTGTTTACTGATCACTGAAATGTCGTTTAATTTCAATCTTCAGACACTGCCGATAAATCCTGTAATTCCAGTTATCTCCTCACTAATATTGACATCGAGGAAACGATCCAAGTCATCGAAAGTGGTTCCGTAGGTAATAGTTTTATCGTCGTATCCTTTCAGACTGAGGGTATGTTGCTCAAAAGCTTGGTGGAGATGGGGTAAACCGATGAGATGACTGTAGGTAGTTGCTCCGATGGCTAAATCCCTACCTATTTCTTTAGTGGCCGACTCTAAACGAAAAGCGGCGTTGACCGTATCACCGATCGCCGTATAATCTGGATGTTCACCGCTGCCAGTATTGCCCACCATGGCATAACCGGTATTCACTCCCGCACCGATGCGTAATTTAAAGGGTAAGGGATATTCTTCGCTTAAGGCGCGGGTCATCTTGTATATTCGCGTAATTGCTTGGAAAATTTGCAAGATATCGTCTTGATTGACTTCCTGTTGGCCGTGAAACCAGATGGCCATGATCGCATCACCAATATATTTATCTACCCAACTGCCGGAACTGCGGATAATACTCCCGGCATGGCGAAACCAATTGCCAATCAGAGAAGAAAGCACTTTTTCGTCTAATTGCCTCGTTAAAGCCGTAAAATTTCGTATATCCACCACTATCACCGATGTTAAGCGACGTTCATGGACGGTGGAGGTGGGGGGATCCAATTCTAAATTGTGCGGTTGCTTGCCTATATTAGTGGGAGTAGGACGATAGAACTGCACTTCGGTTTTGCCAAAGGCGATCCGATCTTTGTCATGGATAGTCACGGGAATAGCTACCCTTCTGCCATTGACAAAAGTTCCATTGCGACTACCGAGATCGATCAGATAAAAATCTCCTGTTTCCGTGGATTGTAAAATAGCGTGATTGCGAGAGATACACTGATCTTTAATCACGATAGCGTTATCTTTGCTCCGTCCGATTGTCCAGTAAGGTCTCCCCACGAGAGGGAAAAAACGCTGTCCCTTCTCGGTATGGAGTAGTAAATAAGGATTTTGTCCTAGTATATCCACGGTTACATAAGCGGCAATATTATAGATGGAGGTGACTACACATTATACAGCGAGATTCCGCACATTTTCATCGAAAATTTGGGTCTGAAACCCCGTCGTTCTACGACGGCTTTACTGTTAAATATGAGCATCGTTTACGAAATATATGCTAAAATGTGAGACATGGAAAAAGCCTACTCGTTTCGA